>JBGSPZ010000396.1:0-3964 GCA_041738375.1 Parerythrobacter sp.
ATCCCCAACCGCATGTCGGGCGCGCCGGGGATCAAGATCGGCAATGTCCACCTGATGGCCGGCGTGCCGCATATCACCGCCGGCATGCTTGATGCGCTGACCGGCACGCTCGAAGGCGGCGCGCGGCTGCTGAGCGAAACGGTCGGCGGGTTCATCCCCGAAAGCGAGGTCGCGGTGCTGCTGCGCGAGGTCGAGAAGGCGCACGATAACTGCCAGATCGGGAGCTACCCCTTCTTCCGCGAAGGCCGGGTCGGATCGAACTTCGTCATCCGCTCGACCGACGCGGATGCGCTGCAAAGCTGCATGCACACGCTGTGCGAGGGGCTGGGCGAGCTCGGCTTCGATTTTACCCCGGGCGGGATCTGACGGCAAACGGCCCATTAACCCGTATACGCTAGGGCTTGCCCAGCAATCGGCAATTGGCGGGAGTGTGTTGGCGCTAGGGCGCTGGCTGGCATGCAGTTCAATGATGGTGCGATTTTCCGAAACGCTCGAACGGCCGGCTCGATGACCGAGGCGACCAGCTACGACATCCGCTTTATCGTCGGGGCACGCAAGCTGTTCGCCGTGCCCCGCAAGCTCGTCCCGGTGGGATGGACGCTTGAAGAATTGCTCGACCGTGCGCCAATCTCCCTGCCCGACTGCGGCAACGCCGATGGCTACCAGCTGAGCTCGATCCCGGCCCACGCGGTGGACTCGCTCCTTTCCCGATACCAAGACTGGCTGGTCGGCGGACGGCGGGACTATGCACGGCATTTCATCCGCATGGAGGGCAGCTTCGACGATTACCTCGCCCGCTTTTCGGGCAAGACCCGCTCGACCTTGCGGCGCAAGGCGCGCAAATTCGCCGAATGCGGGGACGGTATACTCAATATCGGAAGCTACCGCTCGCCTGCCGAGATCGCCGAGTTCCTGCGCCTGGTCCGCCCGCTCGACGCGCGCACCTATCAGGCACGACTGCTCGACGCCGGCTTGCCCCAAGGGGCGGATGCCGAGCGCGAGGCCATGCAGCTGGCGGCGGACGACCGGCTGCGCGCTTTCCTCCTCTTTCTCGGCGGCGAGCCTGTGGCCTATCTCTATCTGCCGGTGGTGGGGCAGACGCTGGTCTATTCCTATCTCGGCTATTCGCCCGAGCATGCCCAGCTCTCGCCCGGAACGGTGCTCCAGCTCGCTGCGCTCGAGCGACTCTTCGCCGAAGGGCGGTTCCGATACTTCGATTTCACCGAAGGCGACGGCGACCACAAGGCCAAGTTCGGCACCGACAGCGTGAACTGCGCCTCCTTCGTCCTGCTGCGCCCCGCCCTGCCCAACCGGCTGTTGCTCGGCTCGCTCGCGCTGTTCGACAGCAGCGTCGCCGTCGCCCGGACATTGGCGGAGAAGACCGGCGGCATCGCCGCAGCGCGGCGCCTGCTGCGCGGGTGACAAGCAAAAGGGCCGGAGGATCGCTCCCCCGGCCCTGATTGTTCGCATTTCAGGCTGTCTATCCAAACGGCCCTGCAAGGGCCGCAAGGGCGACTGCCCGCCCGCAGCGGGCGCAGCTTGGCTGCGCGTCTAGCGAGGACGAAGCCGCGCAGGCGGCTTCGCCACCAAAATCACGCGCCTTCGACTTCCGTGAGGTCAACCTTGAGACCCGGACCCATCGACGAGGTCAGCGTGATCTTGCGGACATACTTGCCCTTGGCACCCGACGGCTTCGACTTCACCACCGCCTCGGTCAGCGCCTTGAAGTTCGCCACCAGATCGGCGTCCTTGAACGACAGCTTGCCGATGCCGCTGTGGATGATGCCCTGCTTCTCGACGCGGTATTCGACCTGGCCGCCCTTGGCGTCCTTCACCGCCTGCTCCACGTTCGGGGTCACGGTGCCGAGCTTCGGGTTCGGCATCAGGCCCTTGGGGCCGAGCACCTTGCCGAGACGGCCGACCACGCCCATCATGTCCGGCGTGGCAATCACGCGGTCATAATCGAGATTGCCGGCCTGCATGTCTTCCATCAGGTCTTCGGCACCGACCTTGTCGGCCCCGGCAGCGAGCGCCTTGTCGGCGTTGTCACCGCGCGCGAAGACCGCAACCTTGACGTCCTTGCCGGTGCCCGAGGGCAGCGAGACCATGCCGCGGACCATCTGGTCGGCGTGGCGCGGGTCGACGCCGAGGTTCATCGCGACTTCGACGGTTTCGTCGAACTTGCTTTTGTGCTCGCGCAGCGTGGCGAGGGCTTCCTCGACGCTGTAGAGCTTCTCACGGTCCAGCTTGGCGAGGACCTGTGCCTTCTTCGTCTGCTTTGCCATGGTCTTAGCCCTCCACCACGTCGAGGCCCATCGAACGCGCGCTGCCTTCGATGATCTTGGTTGCCTGTTCGATATCGTTCGCGTTGAGATCGGCGAACTTGGTTTCGGCGATTTCGGCGAGCTGCGAGCGCTTGATGGTTCCGGCGGACACCTTGCCCGGCTCCTTCGAGCCCGACTGCAGCTTCGCGGCCTTTTTGATCAGGAAGCTGGCGGGCGGCGTCTTGGTGACGAAGGTAAAGCTCTTGTCGGCGAAGACGGTGATGATCGTCGGGATCGGCATGCCCTTTTCGAGGCTGTCGGTCGCGGCGTTGAACGCCTTGCAGAATTCCATGATGTTGACGCCGCGCTGGCCCAGCGCAGGGCCGATCGGGGGCGACGGGTTGGCGGTGCCGGCAGGCACCTGCAGCTTGATATAGCCGTCGATCTTCTTGGCCATGAATGGCCTCCTTTCTCACTGTTTCCTTCAACCCGCTCGTCCTGAGCTTGTCGAAGGATCATGGTAAGCGGTAGAACGGCCTGCATGCGACAGGCCTCCCGCGCGAATTTCCGAAGCTGGGCTTGGGAAGCGGCGCACATAGCGGCTGGAGCGCGAAATGCAAGCGATTCGCCCTTTTGTCGCCGCCGCTGCCGATTGCCCGGTGACACGGCGCCGGCAAATCACTATGCGGCCCGCGCCATGCAGTCCCTTCGTGCCTTCCTGTGCGGTCGCCACCGCCTCGCCCTGTTCGGGCTGGTGCTGGTGCTGTGCGTCAAGGCGCTGGTGCCTGCGGGCTACATGGTCGCGCCGTCTGCCGACCTGCTGCTGAGCGTGAAGCTCTGCAACCCGTCGGCGGAATCGCCGCAGACGAGCGAGATCGCCATCCCGATGCTGCCGGGGCATCCGCAGGATGACGGTGCGGGCGACACCGACGGGACCGTTTGCGCCTTTTCCGCGCTCTCGCAATTCGCCACGGGTCCGGTTCCGCCGGTCCTTCTGGCCATCGCGATCGCCGCGATCATGGTGCTGGGGCTGCGCCCCTCCTCAGGTTTGCACCTTGCGGCCGCAAGCTTTCTCCGCCCACCGCTGCGGGCTCCTCCGGCACGGATCTGATCTTTCCCAATCCCAGATCGATCCCGTGACCGATCACGCCTGAGCTGCGTGTCCGGTCCGCACCGGAGCATAAACAATGAAATACTCGACCGCCCTGTTGGGCACAGCCGCGCTTGCCATCGCCTCGCCTGCCCTCGCCAATACTGCCACCAGCGAAAGCTCGGCAGCCGCCGGCGAATCCTCCGACCGCACCATCATCGTGACCGGCCAGCGTGCCGCCGATGAAGCCGAAGAGCGCGCCGCCAGCACACCCGGCGGCACCGATGTCGTCACCTACGAGGATTATGCCGACAAGTCGCTGGTATCCCTGCGCGATGCGCTGGCCTTTTCGCCCGGCGTCTATCTCCAGCCGCGTTACGGGCAGGAAGTGCGTATTTCGATCCGCGGCTCGGGCCTGTCGCGCGGGTTCCATATGCGCGGGCTGACGCTGCTGCAGGACGGGGTGCCGATCAACCTCGCCGACGACAATGGCGACTTCCAGGAACTGGAGCCGACCTTCTTCGATCACCTCGAGGTCTATCGCGGGGCCAATGCGCTGCGCTTCGGATCGGGCACGCTGGGCGGCGCGGTCAACGGCGTGACGCCGACC
>JBGSPZ010000400.1:0-4709 GCA_041738375.1 Parerythrobacter sp.
CTCGCCGATGTGCGCGCGGCGGTCAGCGACTGGCCCGCGATGCGTGAAGCGATGTGCGCCGATGCGAAGCGTATCGGCGAAGGCGAAGGCGCCGCCCTGCTCGGCTGGCTCGAAAGCGGGATGCTGACCCAGCTCGGCCACGTCACCCGCCACCGCGACGGGAGCCAGAGCAACAAGCTCGGCATCTGCCGCAAGAGCGCCAAGCAGATTCTGGCCGACGCATCGTTCGATCGCGCCTTCGCCTGGTTCGACGATCCGAAGCTGCGGCACAGCCGCGTGCCATTGATCATCAAGGCCAACATCCTCGCCAACGTCCACCGCCGGGTACCGCTCGACCTGTTCCTGATTCCGATCGAGGAAGACGACAAAGTTACCGCGATCTCGGTCCATGCCGGGGTCTGGACAAGCGCCGCGCTCGCTGCCTCCCCGATCGAGATTCCGGGACTGCGAACCCATCTTGCCGAGCTCATGGCCAAGTTCGGTTTCGATGCCGGCGGTCATGCGGGCAAAGCACTGGTCCATGCACTCACCGCGCTGCCCCACGATCTGGTGATCGGCTTTTCCAAGCACGACATCGAACGCATAGCGACCACGATGATGAGCCTGGTCGACCGCCCGCGTCCGCGGCTCTCGCTGGTCGAGGCACCGCTCGCGCGCCACCTGTTTGCCTTCGTCTGGCTGCCGCGCGACTCGCTCTCGACCCAGTTGCGCCACCAGATCCAGGACCTCCTCGAAAGCTCGACAGGGGCTGCGCTGCTCGACTGGAGCCTGACCGTCGAGGGGGGCAATCTGGCCATGTTGCGCTTTGTGCTCGACTTGCGTGCAGGCGACACGCGGCATGACGAGAAAGCAATCGAGCAAAAGCTGCAGGCGATGCTGCGCGGCTGGATGGAGGAAGTCGAGCAGGAGCTCGCCAAGACCGAAGACGCCGGACGAGCTGCCGCCATTGCAGGCCGTTTTGCCGACGCGTTCCCGGCTGCCTATCGCAGCAGCTACGGCGCGGAGGAAGCCGCGCGCGATGTTCGCCGGATGCGGCATCTCATGGCGGTCGATGCCGACCGCAACGACCGCTCGCTGTTCAAACGCGATGCGCGTCTGTTCCGCCGCGAAGGGGACCCGGCCAACCGGCTGCGGCTCAAGATCTACGAGCACGAGGGTACCCTGCCCTTGTCCGATGCGGTGCCTGCGCTGGAAAATTTCGGTTTTGCCGTGCTCGAGGAAGTGCCGACCCCGCTCGACGGCGGACAGCTCGGCACGATCCACGACTTCACGCTGAGCCCGCCCGAGGGTGACGATGCCGCCACCCTGCTGGAGCGGGCCGACGCGATAGAGCGCGCCATTGCCGCCGTGCTCAACCTCGAGGCGGAGAACGATCCGTTCAACCGGCTGGTTCTCGGCACTGGGCTGGCGGCGGACGAAGCCAACTGGCTGCGCGCCTTCTACCGCTATCTGCGGCAGACCGGGATGGGTTTCACGATCTATACCGTGGTCGATGCCTTGAGCCGTGCTCCTTCGGTGACGCTTGCCCTTATCGACCTGTTTCGCACTCTGCACGACCCCGGTTTTGCCGGTGACCGCGATGCGCAGGCAAGCGATGCCAATGCGCGCATTCGGTCGGGTCTGGCGAAGGTCAGCGCGATCAACGACGATCGCCTGCTCCGGCTCTACCACGCGCTGGTGAAGGCGATCCTGCGCACTAATGCTTTCGCGCCCGCTGCGGAGGAAGCGCTGGCGTTCAAGATCCAGTCCGATCTGGTCCCGAACCTGCCCAAGCCGGTGCCATGGCGCGAGATTTTCGTCTATTCGCGCCGGGTCGAGGGTATCCACTTGCGCTCCGGCCCGGTGGCGCGCGGCGGCCTTCGCTGGTCCGACCGGCGCGACGATTTCCGCACCGAAATCCTCGGGCTGATGAAGGCGCAGCGGGTCAAGAACGCGGTCATCGTGCCGACCGGGGCGAAGGGCGGGTTCTATCCCAAGCAGCTGCCCAATCCTGCGATCGATCGCGACGGCTGGGCGGCAGAGGGCCAGGCCAGCTACGAAGTCTTCATCCGCACCCTGCTCTCGGTGACCGACAACATCGCGAACGACAAGGTCGTGCATCCCCAACAGGTTGTCATCCGCGACGGAGAGGACCCCTATTTCGTTGTTGCCGCCGACAAGGGCACGGCCAAGTTCTCCGACGTTGCCAACGGAATCGCGCAGAGCCGCGATTTCTGGCTCGACGATGCCTTCGCCAGTGGCGGCTCCTACGGCTACGACCACAAGGCGATGGGCATCACCGCCAAAGGTGCGTGGGTCTCGGTCCAGCGCCATTTCCTCGAGATGGGCGTCGACGTGCAGAGCGATCCGGTCGACGTGGTCGGCTGCGGCGACATGTCGGGCGATGTGTTCGGCAACGGCATGCTGCTGTCGAAGGCGATCCGCCTGAAGGCCGCGTTCGACCATCGGCACATCTTCCTCGATCCCGATCCCGATCCGGCGGCGAGCTGGAAGGAGCGCCAGCGGATGTTCGACCTGCCGCGGTCGAGCTGGGAGGATTACGATCCCGCGCTGATTTCGAAGGGCGGCGGGGTCTATTCGCGCGCGCTCAAGCGGATTCCGATTTCGGCCAGGGTGCGCAAGCTGCTGGCGATCGAGGACAAAGATCTGGAGCCCGACGCGCTCATCTCCGCAATCCTCAGGGCGCCGGTCGACCTCATCTGGTTCGGCGGGATCGGGACCTATCTCAAGGCCAGCCACGAGAACAACGTGCAGGTCGGCGATCCGGCCAACGATGCGTTGCGCATCGATGCGCGCGATGTGCGCGCCAAGGTGATCGGCGAAGGGGCCAACCTTGGCGTGACCCAGGCGGCGAGGATCGAGTTCGCCCTCTATGGCGGGCGGATCAACACAGATTTCATCGACAATTCGGCCGGGGTCGATTGCTCGGACAACGAGGTCAACATCAAGATCGCGCTCGCCGCCGCCGCGCGGGCGGGCAAGCTGTCGCTCAAGAAGCGCAATGCGCTGCTGGTCGAAATGACCGACGAGGTTTCGCACCTCGTGCTCGAAGACAACCGCTTGCAGGCGCTCGCCCTGTCGATCGCCGAAGCAGGACGTGCGCCTGCGGTTGCGGCACAGCTACACCTGATCGAAACGCTCGAACATCGCGGCGCTCTCGACCGGCAGACCGAAGGGCTGGCCGCCAGCGACATCCTTTCGCGCCGTGCCACCGAGGGGGGCGGCTTGACTCGCCCGGAACTGGCTGTGCTGCTTTCCTCCACCAAGCTGGTTTTGCAGGATGCGATCGAACGGAGTACTCTCCCCGACGATCCCAGCCTCGACGACATGTTGGTGAATTACTTCCCTGCCCCGATGCGGAAAACCTTCCGCAAGCAGATCGAGAGCCACCAGCTGCGGCGCGAAATCATCGCGACCAAGCTCGCCAATCTGTTCATCAACCGGATGGGAATCATCCATCCGTTCGAACTGTCGGAGGAAGAGGGCGTCGGGCTTGCGGATATCTGCGCGGCCTTCGTTTCGGCCCGAAAGCTGTTCGGGATGGATGCCCTGTGGGCCGAGATCGAGACGGCGAAGATGCCCGAAGACGCGCGATTGCTGCTGTTCCGCCACGCAGCGGGCGCACTCCGCAGCCATATGGCGGACCTCATACGCGCGGGCGCGAGCGTTGCAGTGCCGAGCGAGATGATCGCCGGATTGACCAAAGGCGTCGATCGGCTATCGGCCGCGACCGATGAACTTCTGACACCGGCTTCTCGCCAGCAGTCGGACCGTCTGGTCGGCGAATTCGTGGCCCTTGGCGCGCCCGAGAGGATCGCTGCGAAGGTCGCGCATCTCTACGACCTCGACGGCACCGTCGGACTCGCTGCGCTGGCTGAACTGGCGGAGATCGACGCACGCGCGTTGACCGCAGCCTTCACCGACCTTGGTCAGCGGCTCGGGCTAGACTGGGCGCAGAGCACTTCGGCCCTGATGAACCCGTCGGACGTGTGGGAACGCCTGCTGGTCGCCGGGCTGTCGCGCGATTTCCAGCAGATGCGGCTCGACTTCCTGCGGCGCCTGTCGCGGCGCAAGGGGGCAAAGACCGATCCGCTTGGCGCAGTGGGAAGCTGGGCAGACGAGCATTCGGCTGCGATTGCCCAGTTCCGCAGCATGATCGGGCGCGCCCAGACGCAATCGCTGGTTTCGCCCGCCATGCTGGCACAGATCGCCAGCCAGGCGCGCAACCTGCTCGCTCGGTAAAGGGTTTCGCTTCGGCCCGCACGGCTTGACCCGCCGCCGATTTGCGCCAATCGAACGCGGATGGAACATTTCGATGTCATCATCGTGGGCGCGGGCCATGGCGGCGCGCAGGCAGCCATCGCGTTGCGGCAGAACGGGTTCGAAGGCTCGATCGCGATAATCGGCCGCGAGCCCGAGGTGCCCTACGAACGGCCGCCGCTGTCGAAGGAATATCTCGCGCGCGAAAAGCCGTTCGAGCGGATCCAGATTCGGCCCGAGCAATTCTGGGCGGACAGGGATGTGACCCTGCGGTTGGGCGCCAATGTGCGCGACATCGATCCGGTCGCGCATCTGGTCATGCTGGGTGACGACAGCCAGCTCTCCTATCGCAAGCTGATCTGGGCGGCCGGCGGCGATGCGCGGCGGCTGTCCTGTCAGGGTGCGGACTTGGCGGGCATCCACACCGTGCGCACGCGGGCCGATGTCGA
>JBGSPZ010000425.1:0-3410 GCA_041738375.1 Parerythrobacter sp.
TCAGCGGGCCTTCGATCACCTCAATCGGGCGGCCGGCGCGCGCGGCGATTTCGAGCCGGGCTTCCTCGGTGTCCTCGACCACATGGGCGTCGATGCCCTTGACCAGCGCGTGCTCCAGCCGCCGCTCGACCGGCCATCCGCGCCATTCCTCGGCCTCTTTCTCGGCCCGCGCGTCGACGCCCTTGTAGCTTTCGGCGAGGTCGATCAGCCGCTCGGTCGCGTCCGGCCTGCGCATCAGGATCACATCCTCGCACGCCTCGCGCAGCGTCGGGTCGATCTGGTCGTAGACGTCGAGCTGGCCGGCATTGACGATCGCCATGTCCAGTCCCGCAGGGATCGCGTGGTAGAGGAACACCGAATGCATCGCGCGGCGCACGGCTTCATTGCCGCGGAAACTGAAGCTGAGATTGGAGAGGCCGCCCGAAGTCTTGGCATGGGGGCACGCGGCCTTGATCTCGGCCACCGCCTCGATGAAGTCAAGGCCGTAGCGATCATGCTCCTCGATCCCCGTCGCCACCGCAAAGATATTGGGGTCGAAGATGATATCTTCGGGCGGGAAGCCGATGCCAGTCAGCAAGGCGTAGGCACGCCGGCAGATTTCGACCTTGCGATCCTTCGTGTCCGCCTGGCCGGTCTCGTCGAAGGCCATCACCACCACCGCCGCGCCATAATCCATGCATTTCCGGGCGTGTTCGAGGAAGGCGGCCTCGCCTTCCTTCATCGAAATCGAATTGACGATCGGCTTGCCCGACACGCATTTGAGGCCGGCTTCGATGACCTCGAATTTCGAACTGTCGACCATCACCGGAACGCTGGCGATGTCGGGCTCGGCCGCGATCAGCTTGAGGAAGGTGGTCATGGCGTGAACCGCGTCGAGCAGCCCCTCGTCCATATTGACGTCGATCACCTGCGCGCCGTTTTCGACCTGCTCGCGCGCGACCTCGACGGCGGTGGCATAGTCGTCTGCCATGATCAGCTTCTTGAACCGGGCCGATCCGGTGACATTGGTGCGCTCGCCGATATTGACGAAACGGGCGGTGGATTGGGTAGTGGTCATTCTGTCTTTCCGTCATCCCAGCGAAAGCTGGGATCTGTTTCGGCTTGCTCAGCGCCTGCGGATGCCGATCCCAGCTTTCGCTGGGATGACGCGCATCGTCATGCCGCAAGCGTGAAAGGTTCGAGCCCGGCAAGGCGCATCTTGGGATCGAGCAAAGGCACCTTACGCGGCTCCAGCCCCTCCACCGCCTTGGCGATGGCGGCGATATGCGCCGGGGTCGAGCCGCAGCAACCGCCGAGGATATTGGCCCGCCCGCCCTCGGCCCACTGACGGACCAGCGCGGCGGTGGTTTCGGGCAGCTCGTCGTATTCGCCGAGTTCGTTGGGCAGGCCCGCGTTGGGATAGACCATCAGCAGCGTATCGGCGATGCCGGAGAGCAGCTGGACATGCGGGCGCAGCTGTTCCGCCCCGAAGCTGCAATTGAGCCCGATCGTCACCGGTTTGGCATGTCGCACCGTGTACCAGAACGCCTCGACCGTGTGGCCCGACAGGTTGCGGCCCGACAGGTCGGTCAGCGTGAGCGAGATCATCAGCGGCACGTCGCGGCCGAGTTCGGCCTCGAGCTGCTTCACTGCCATGATCGCGGCCTTGCAGTTGAGCGTGTCGAACACCGTCTCGATCAGGATCGTATCGACCCCGCCCTCGATCAGCGCAACGGCCTGTTCGCGGTAGACGGCGACGATCTCGTCGAAGGTCACTTCGCGGTACCCCGGGTCCTCGACATTGGGCGAGAGCGACAGCGTCTTGTTGGTCGGCCCCATCGCCCCGCAGACGAAGCGCTTGCGCCCGTCCTGCGCGGTCGCATCGGCGCAGGCTTCGCGGATCACCTTGGCGGCGGCGATATTGATCTCGCGCACCAGATGCTCCGCGCCATAGTCCGCCTGGCTGATGCGGTTGGCGTTGAAGGTGTTGGTCGCGAGCACGGTCGCGCCGGCCGCGAGATACTGGTCGCAGATCGCGCGGATCACCTGCGGCCTGGTCAGGTTGACGAGATCGTTGTTGCCCTTCTGGTCGTGGCTGAGCCCGGTTTCGCCCGCATACTCCGCCTCGGCCAGCTTGGCGTTCTGGATCGCGGTGCCATAGGGGCCATCCTTGATCAGGATGCGCTGCGCCGCTTCGGCCAGCAATTCCTTGCGCGCACTCATGCGGCATTCTCCTTCGGGCGCATGCCCAGCATGTGGCAGATCGCGTAGCTCAGCTCCGCCCGGTTGAGGGTGTAGAAGTGGAACTGCCGCACTCCGCCCGCGTAAAGCCGGCGGCACAGCTCGGCGGCGATGGTGGCGCTGACCAGCTGGCGCGCCTCGGGCCGTTCGTCGAGCCCGTCGAACAGGCCTTCCATCCACGCCGGGATTTCGGTGCCGCACAGCCCGCTCATCCGCTGGACCGCTGCGAAGCTGAGCACCGGCATGACGCCGGGCACGATCTCGCCGTCGATCCCCGCCGCCGCCGCGCGGTCGCGGAATTCGAAGAAGCATTTGGTGTTGAAGAAGAACTGGGTGATCGCGCGGGTCGCCCCGGCGTCGAACTTGGCCTTGAGATTGTCGATATCCGCCTGCGCATCGGGGCTGTCGGGATGCACTTCGGGATAGGCGGCGACCGAAATCTCGAAATCGGCGACCTCCTTCAGGCCCGCGATCAGCTCGACCGCATTAGCATAGCCGCCGGGATGCGGGGTGTAGCGCCCCTCCGGCGAATCGCCGCGCAAGGCGACGATATGGCGGATGCCCTCGTCCCAGTAATGCCGCGCGACCTCGTTCACTTCTTCCCTGGTCGCCCCTACGCAGGTGAGATGCGCGGCGGCGGGGATGCCCGCCTCCTGCTGGATGCGCACGACCTGTTCGTGGGTGCGGGTGCGGGTAGAGCCGCCCGCACCATAGGTGACCGAGGCGAAACGCGGACCGAGCGGCTTCAGCGTCTCGACGCTCTGCCACAGGGTCTCCCCCATCTTGTCGGTCTTGGGCGGGAAGAATTCGAACGACACGTCGATATCGCCCGGCAGTCCTTTGAACAGCGGGCTGTCGAGCGCCGTGCGCGCTTCGTGCATCTGGTCGAGCGTGGGGTTCACCGGGCGACTTTCCTGTTGGATGAATTCTGCCGGGCGCTGACCGGCGCGCTGTGGCGGGTGCCAAGCCAGATCTTCACCACCAGCTCGCCTTCGTCGAGCGCGATGGGATCGGCCGGCTCGTACCCTGCTTCTGACAGCAAGGTCCGGACCGCGCCGTCGGTGAAGCCGAGCCGCGCATGGGCATAGCGTTCGCGCAAATCCTCCCGCTCATGCGCGGCGAAATCGACGATGGCGATCCGCCCGCCGGGCCGGGTGACCCGCGCCGCCTCGGTCAGCGCGACCGAAGGG
>JBGSPZ010000027.1:0-3239 GCA_041738375.1 Parerythrobacter sp.
TCAACAACGAACTCGACGGAGCCACCGCTGCAGCGATCGCGAAGATCTTCACCGAAGTGGTGATTGCGCCGTCGGTGTCGGACGAAGCGCGCGCGGTGTTCGCGGCGAAGAAGAACCTGCGCCTGCTGGTGACCGGCGCTATGCCCAACCCGCGCCGCGGCGGCCTGACGGTCAAGCCGATCACCGGTGGCCTGCTGGTGCAGACACGCGACAACGGGACGATTACCGAAGAAGAACTCAAGGTTGTCACCCAGCGCGCGCCGACCGGGCAGGAGCTGAAGGACTGCCTGTTCGCCTGGACCGTCGCCCGCCACGTCAAGTCGAACGCCATCGTCTATGCGAAAGACGGCGCGACTGCCGGGATTGGCGCGGGCCAGATGAATCGCCGTGATTCGAGCCGCATCGCCGCGATGAAAGCCGCCGAAGCCGCCGAGACTTATGGCTGGTCCGCGCCGCGCACCGTGGGCAGCGCAGTGGCTTCCGACGCCTTCTTCCCCTTCGCCGATGGATTGCTCGCCGCGGCCGAGGCCGGGGCAACCGCGATCATCCAGCCGGGCGGCTCGATCCGCGACGACGAGGTGATCGCTGCCGCCAATGAAGCAGGCCTCGCGATGGTCTTCACCGGGATGCGTCACTTCCGCCACTGACGCGAAGACGGCATTGCTGTAACCTGCGAGCGCAGCCGGGCGAATGAACGTCCGACAACTCAGGCATTCACCCGATCGCAAGAGGTTCACCCCTATGCCCGACGACACGCTCAATGAAACGAAGACGAATCATGGACTTTCTCAAATCCGACCTCATGCGCAACTTCACGATTGGCTTCGTCGCCGGGGCGCTGTTCCTGTTCGCCCAGTCGGGTCCGGAAATGCCGGAGGCAGCAATCCCGCAGGCGCAGGCGCAAGCCATCGAATGAAGCGGGTACTCGCTGCGCTTCTTCCTCTGACGCTGGTCGCCGCAGGTTGCAGCCAGCCCGCCTCTGCGCTCGACAAGCCGGTCGCTGCGCCCGCCGCCAAACGATTCGCCAACGAAGGGCTGGGCCTCAAGACGGCCGTCTTCGCCGGGGGCTGCTTCTGGGGCACGGAAGCGGTGTTCAGCCATGTGAAGGGCGTGAAAAGCGCGGTCTCGGGCTACCACGGCGGCAATGCGGCGACCGCGAAATACGATGTGGTGAGCGCGGGCGGCACCAACCATGTCGAAGCGGTCAAGGTGACCTACGATCCCAAGGTCGTGCGCTACGACGAGCTGGTGCGGATATTCTTCTCGGTGATCGCCGATCCGACCATCCGCAACCGGCAGGGGCCGGATCGCGGCGCGCAATACAATGCGGAGCTGATCCCGATGAACGCCGAACAGCGCAAGGTTGCCGAAGCCTATCTCAAGCAGATGGGCCAGTCGGGCAAATGGTCCGCGCCGATCGTGACCGACGTCACCACTTACAGCCGCTTCTTCAAGGCGGAAGACTATCATCAGGACTTCGCGCTGAAGAACCCGAAGCATTCCTACATCGTCCGCTGGGATGCGCCCAAGGTCGCGGCGCTCAAACGCCTGTATCCTTCGCACTACAGCGCCAGCTTCACCAAAAACTGATGCGATTGGCGTTCGCGCCGCGGCTCGCTATATCGGGCCAATGGCACGGCATGATCACACGCATCACGAACATTCGGGCAAGAGCCTGATCGAGGCGGCGCGCGATGCGCTGACGGCTGCGGGCGAGCAATGGACCGGCCTGCGCGCCGACGTGTTCGAGGAACTGGCACGGCACGAAAAGCCCGCCTCGGCCTATGACATTGCCGACAATCTCTCGGCCAAGCGCGGCAAGCGGGTGGCGCCCAACAGCGTCTATCGTATCCTCGACCTGTTTGTTGGCAACAACCTCGCCCTGCGGGTCGAAAGCGCCAACGCCTTCCTCGCCAACAGCCACCCCGGCTGCCTGCACGACTGTATCTTTCTGGTGTGCGACAAATGCGGCGAGGCAACCCATGTCGATGACGACGCCATCGCCCAATCGGTTCGCTCGGTAGCGCAGGGACAAGGCTTCAAGCCCGAACGACCGATCATCGAAATCAGGGGCCTCTGCGCCGCGTGCAGCTAGGCTTCGGCCAAGTGTCCGGCAAGGGGGGGAGCGGGAAAGGCCGTCGGCGCGAAGCGGTGATCGCGGCACTCCTGCTGCTTTCCGCGCTGGTCCCGCCCTTCGTCACCCGCCACCTGCCGCTGGTGCAGGCGATCGAGCGCCTTGCCTACGACTCCTACACCTACCTCCTCGCTCCCAAAGTGGCGCGCGATCCGGAAATCGTGCTGCTGCTTTACGACGATCCGACCGCGCGTGACACCGGCAAGACCAGCCCGGTCGACCGCACGATCATCGCCAATGCCGTGCGTGCGGCGGACGAGGCCGGGGCGAAAACGATCGGCATCGACTTCTTTTTCGTCCAGCCGACCGAGGACGAAGATGCGCTTACCGACGCGCTCGCCGATACAACCGTGCCGGTCGTCATGCTCTATGCCGACCCCGATCGCGACGGCGGCAGCTTCTGGAGCGCGGCAACCGCATCGCAATCTATCCCCTATCAGGACCGGTTCTGGCGCAAGGCCTCTTCGGGCAGGATCGTCCGCTCCTCGCCGATGATCGGCAATGATGACGACGACATTTCGCGCGACTGGCCGACCCGCGCAGGCAACACTCCGGGCACGGCAGCGCAGATCCCGCTCTCCGCCGCCATGGCCGGAATGAGGCTGGAGGATTTCGGCTATTCCGGCTCGATCGCCTTCAGCCGCTTCGCCGGCGATCCGCCGATCGAGGGCGCACCGTCCGAAGCGCAGCCGCAGCCGCGCGGCGAGGCGGCGGGAATGTTCACCGACTTTTCGCTGATCGGCTTCCGCGACCCTGCCTCCGCCGAAGCGCTCGGCCCGCTGCTGGCCGACAAACACGTGCTGATCGGGCTCGGCATCTTCAATGCAGACCGTTTCGCGACCCCGATCACCCGGATCGCGGGCGAGCAGGAAATTCCTGGCGTCGCGGTGCATGCGCATATGCTGCGCCAGGCGCTCGACCGGAATTTCCCGGTGCCGCTTCCATTTTGGGCGGTGGCGCTGGTGGCGCTGGCGTTTGCCGACTCGGGAGCACTGGTCGGAAGCCTCGACCGCAGCCGCGCGCTGATCGCCGCCGCCGTGGGACTGTTGCTCGCGGTGTGGGCTGCCCTGCCGCTGCTGTTCCGCGCGATCGGTATCGACCTGCT
>JBGSPZ010000044.1:0-10668 GCA_041738375.1 Parerythrobacter sp.
CGGTGTTCATCGCAGCAGACGAGGCGGCGATGCGCGCGGTGACCGATGCCGCGCAGTTCTTCGCGCCCGAGCTGGAGGTGCTCGAATTCCCGGCGTGGGATTGTCTGCCCTACGACCGGGCCAGCCCGGCCTTGTCGGTCAGCGCACGGCGGCTCTCCGCCCTCTATCGCCTCCAGGCGGGCAAGACCGGCTCGCAACTGCTGGTGACCACCGTCAATGCCGTGCTCCAGCGTGTGCTCACCCCGTTCCGCATCCGCGAGAGCGTGCGCGAGTTCAAACCGGGGGTCGAGATCGGGCGCGAGAGTCTCTCGGCGCTGCTCCAGCGGCAGGGCTACAGCCGGACCGACACGGTGATCGACAAGGGCGAATACGCGGTGCGCGGCTCGATCGTCGACATCTTCCCCTCGGGGATGGAGGAAGGGCTGCGACTCGATTTCTTCGGCGACGAGCTGGAGAGCCTGCGCAGCTTCGATCCGTCGACCCAGATGAGCACCGGCGTGCTCACATCGCACCTCCTGCTGCCCGCCAGCGAGGCATTGCTCGACGAAGACAGCATCAAGCGCTTCCGCAGCCGCTACCGCGAAATGTTCGGCGCAACTGCAACGCAGGACCCGCTCTACGAAGCGGTGAGCGACGGGCGGCGGCTGGCCGGGATGGAACACTGGCTGCCGCTGTTCGAGGACCGCATGGCGACGCTGTTCGATCATCTCGGAGGCGACGATCTGCTGGTGATCGACAGCGCCGCCCTGCAAGCGGGCGATGAGCGGATAAAGGATATCGCCGATTATGCCGAGCAGCGCACCAGCGCGACCGGGCAGGCCAAGGGCAGCTATCGCCCGCTGCCGCAGGATGCGCTCTATCTGTCGGCGGATGAATTCGCTGCGGCGCTCGATGCCGCACCCGCACACCGCGCTTCGATCTTCGCTGCGCCCGAAGGCGGAAACACCGTCGACTTCGGCTTCGCCTCGGCACGCGACTTTGCGCCCGAGCGCGCGCGGGGGGACAATGTCTACGAGGCGGTAGCGGCGCACATTGCGACTGTCGCCAAGGCCGGTCGCAAGCCGATCTTCGCCGCCTATTCGACCGGCAGCCGTTCGCGCATCGCCTCGATCCTGACCGAAGCCGGTGCGCGGACCGCGCTGGCGGAAAGCTGGCAGGAAGCGCTCGGTCTCGCAGCCAAGGGCTCGGCGGTCGCGCTGGTCCTACCGGTCGAGACCGGCTTCGCCAACGCCGAACTCGAACTGCTCAGCGAACAGGATGTGCTGGGTGACCGGCTCGTCCGCCGCCGCAAGCGCAGGAAGGATTCGGACGCCTTCCTCGCCGAGCTGCAAGCACTCAATCGCGGCGATCTCGTAGTTCATGTCGAGCACGGGATCGGCAAGTATCTCGGGCTGGAGCCGGTCCCCGTCGGGCAGTCGAAGCACGACTGCGTTTGCCTCGAGTACCGCGGCGGCGACAAGCTCTACATTCCGGTCGAGAACATCGACGTGCTCAGCCGCTACGGTTCATCCGAAGAGGCGGTCATGCTCGACCGGCTCGGCGGCGAGGCGTGGCAGAAGCGGCGTGCCCGGCTGAAAGAGCGCATCCGCGAGATTGCGGGGGAACTGCTCAACGTCGCCGCCGAACGAGCTTTGCGGAAGGCTCCGGTACTCACCGCCGAAGACGGGCCCTACAACCAGTTCGTCGAGAGATTCCCGTGGGAGGAAACCGACGATCAGGACCGCGCGATCGCCGATGTGCTGGCCGACCTCGAAAGCGGGAAGCCGATGGACCGGCTGGTGTGCGGCGATGTCGGCTTCGGCAAGACCGAAGTCGCGCTGCGCGCCGCCTTCGTCGCGGCGATGAACGGCAAGCAGGTCGCGGTCGTAGCCCCCACCACCCTGCTGGCGCGCCAGCACTACACCAACTTCGTCGAGCGCTTTGCCGGCTTCCCGCTCAAGATCGGCCGCTTGAGCCGGCTCGTCCCGGCGAAGGAAATCACCGAGACCCGCGAAGGGCTGGAGAGCGGCGATATCGATATCGTCGTCGGCACCCATGCGATTCTGTCGAAACAGACGAAGTTCCGCGACCTCGGCCTCGTGATCGTCGACGAGGAGCAGCGGTTCGGGGTCAATCACAAGGAAAAGCTCAAGCGGCTGCGTGCCGATGTGCACATGCTGACGCTAACCGCTACCCCGATCCCGCGCACGCTGCAGATGGCAATGTCGGGCCTGCGCGAACTCTCGACCATCCAGACCCCGCCGGTCGACCGTCTCGCGGTGCGGACCTATGTGATGGAGTGGGACGACATGGTGATGCGCGAGGCGCTGCTGCGCGAGCATCATCGCGGCGGGCAGAGCTTTATCGTGGTGCCGCGCATCTCGGACATGGAGGGCATCTCGGACTGGCTGCACGAGCATGTGCCCGAGGTGAAGTTCGTCGCGGCCCACGGGCAGATGGGCGCAGGCGAGATCGAGGAGCGGATGAGCGCCTTCTACGAGGGCAAATACGACGTGCTGCTCTCGACCACCATCGTCGAAAGCGGGCTCGACCTGCCGAGCGCCAACACGATCATCATCCACCGGGCGGATATCTTCGGCCTGGCCCAGCTCTACCAGCTGCGCGGCCGGGTCGGACGGGCGAAGCTGCGCGCTTATGCCTATCTGACCCATGGCGCGGATACGCAGCTCAGCGAAGTGGCGGAGAAGCGGCTCAAGGTGCTGGGCGATCTCGACTCGCTGGGTGCCGGGTTCCAGCTGGCGAGCCACGATCTCGACATTCGCGGTGCCGGAAACCTTCTCGGCGACGAGCAGTCGGGGCATATCCGCGAGGTCGGTTTCGAGCTCTACCAATCGATGCTCGAGGATGCGATCCTCGCAGCGAAGGCCGGCGCGGCCGGCCTCGCGGCGAAGCGGGATGCCGTCAGCCCGCAAATCACCGTGGATGCCCCGATCATGATCCCGGAAGACTATGTGCCCGATCTCGCGGTGCGCATGGCACTCTATCGCCGCCTGAACGACACAAGCGACAAGGCGGAGATCGAGGCGATGGCGGCGGAGATGATCGACCGCTTCGGCCCGCTACCCGATGCGACCGCCAACCTCGTCAAGCTGATCGAGATCAAGCACCAGGCGATTGGGGCCAATATCGCCAAGATCGATGTCGGCGCGCGTGGCACGCTGGTGAGCTTCCACCAGGACGATTTCCCCGATCCGGCGGGCCTGCTCGCCTATGTCGAGCGTTTGCAGGGCACCGCCAAGCTGCGCCCCGATATGAAGCTGGTGATCAATCGCGCGTGGGGCGATCCCAAATCGCGGCTGAACGGTCTGTTCCAGCTGACCAAGGGACTGAGCGCAATTGCGCGCAAGGCGAAGGCGTAGTTCCTCTCTCATCGGGGGAGGAACTAGAGCGCCGCAAATTCGCTGGCAGTCAGCGGCCTCGCTCCAAGAAAACCCTGCCAGCGGTCGCAGCCTTCGCGGCAGATCGCCAGGCGCTGGGCTTCGGTTTCAACTCCCTCGGCAATCACCCGCAGGTCGAGCGCGCGGGCCATCGCCATGATCGCGCGGAATACGGCGAGATCCTGACGGTCGGTCGCGATGCCATCGACCATCGAGCGATCGAGTTTCAGCGCGGCGAGCGGCAGCACCTTGAGGTAGCGGAAATTGCAGAAACCCGCGCCGAAATCGTCGAGCGCAATCGAAATGCCGTCATTGACCATCTGCCTCAGCAAATTTGCGGTCACATCGAGCCGGTCGACCAGCGCCTGCTCGGTAATCTCCAGCGTCAGGCGCGATGCGGGAAAGCCTGAGCTGACAAGGCTGTCGCGGATTACGCCGGGATAGGATTGGTCCGCCAGGTCGTCCGCGGTTGCGTTGAGCGACAACCGCACGGTCTCGGGGAATGCCGCGGCTGCCGTCATGGCGGCCTGGCACAGGTAGCGCGTCAGCTGCGCTGCCAGCCCGGCCTCCTTGGCAAGCCCAAATACCCGGTCCCCAGCCAGCTCGCCCGCATCGGGATGGTGCCAGCGCAGCAGCGCTTCGGCCCCGGCGAGACTGCCATCCGCGCACAGGAACTGCGGCTGGAACAGGATCTCGATGGCACCCTCGTCGATCGCCCGTTCGAGATCGGCAGCAAAGCGCGGCGTAGGCTTCTGGCGGCGGTCGCTCCGGCCTCGGCGGTCGATCATCGGAGGGGCAATCTCTGCAACATGGTTCATGGGTTGTCGCCTAGTCGCAAGCGGCATGCAATGGGGCAGCAATTCGAAGCGCGTTGCCAAATGGCACAGCCGACCATAGGGTCCGCGCTCGCCCCGATCACGGGGACCCGAGGGGACGATGGGCAGCAATCACGGCTTTCGCAAACTGGCGTTGGAGATTTCCGACACCGCCAAGGCGATCGAGACCGCGCGCGAACTGCAAGGCGAGCACGACTGGGTGTCGATCGAGGAGGCCGACGCGGTCGTCGCGCTGGGCGGTGACGGGTTCATGCTCTCGGTGCTCCACCGGATGCTCGACGACGGGCGGATACTTCCCTGTTACGGGGTCAATCGCGGCACTGTCGGATTCCTGATGAACAAGTACCGGCACGGGGCGAAAATCCTCGACAAGGTCAACCGATCGCGCTCGATCGCGATTTCGCCACTGCGGATGGAAGCGGTGACGCAGGACGGCCGGCGTCACGTCGAATGCGCGATCAACGAGGTCTCACTGCTGCGCGAGAAGCGCCAGACGGCGAAGCTCGAAGTGATGGTCGATGACAAGGTCCGGATCAAGGAGCTGGTGGCCGATGGTGTACTGGTAGCGACCCCCGCCGGATCGACCGCCTACAATCTGTCGGCGAACGGACCGATCCTGCCGCTCGATTCGCAGCTGCTCGCGCTGACCCCGATCAGCGCCTTCCGTCCGCGTCGCTGGAGCGGGGCGATACTGCCCGACCGGGCGAGCATAAGGATCACCGTCAACGAGCCCGACAAGCGCCCGGTTGCGGCCGTCGCCGACCAGAAGGAAGTGCGCGACATCGCCGAAGTCAGCATCGAGATCGCGCGCGATTCTGAACTGACCCTGCTGTTCGATCCGGGCCATTCGCTCGACGAGCGCATCGTCGCCGAACAATTCGCCACCTGACCCCGACCGTGCAACGCAAAACGGGGTTGCAAAGCCGAATTGCCGCCCATATAGGCGCGCTCTCGCCTTCCTCGATACCGCTTGGAAGGCTGCTCCCCGATAGCTCAGCGGTAGAGTAGGTGACTGTTAATCACTTGGTCGTTGGTTCGAATCCAACTCGGGGAGCCAATCACATCCAAACTGGACACGTGGTGGTCTGATGTGCAAGCTTCCTCCGGCACAAGTTGGAGAAAGACTATGCTCCTCCGAACCTTGGCGTTGCCCGTCGCGCTGATTGGCTCCGCCGCTGCCGCTACAGAGACCGGCTCGAAATTTGCAGAAGTCGCGGATGCGGTTGCTGCCGCCCATACCTGTGAACAGTTAGGCTTCACTGTAGACCGCGCCGGCATCATCGCTTTGAGCGATAGGACCAAGGACGCCGCCATTGCGCAGGGGATGGAGCGGGAGCAGGCGTCTTTGGCCATGCAACGGGCGGTCGCAGCGGAAATGCAGCGCTGGAATAACCGCTGGATCGAAGCGCGGCGAATGTCGCACGCGCCCGACAACGTCCATCGCTACAACCGCGCACTGAACAAGCGCTGCCGCGCGCTGGCGAGCCATGCGCTCACCAGTCCCTATTTCACCGAAGCGAGCTAACCCGACCGACTACGCGACAAGACTGGCGTAGAGGACGAAGCTGCTCACCCCATCGCGCCGTGGCAATGCTTGTACTTGTTGCCCGAACCGCAAGGGCACGGGGCGTTGCGGCTTACGTCCATGTCCTTGTAGGGATCGTCCGGGAAATGTCCGCCCGGCCCGGCGGCCGCTTCGGAGCTGCCGGCGAGCGAGCCGAACAGCGCCGCGCGATTTTCCGAACCGTCGCCGTCGTTTGAATTGTCCAGTCCGGTCAGCGGGTCGATGTGGCCGGTGAGGAAATCGGGCAGGTCGGGCAGGCTCGGCGGGGGCGGCGGTTCGGCGATGCGCAGCTCGCTTTTCACCAGGATCGAGGTCACATTCTCGCGCAGCGTCTCGAGCATGCTTTCGAACAGCGAGAAGGCTTCCTGCTTGTATTCGTTGATCGGCTGCTTCTGGGCATAGGCGCGCAGGAACACCGCCTGACGCAGTGCATCGAGCGTTGCGAGGTGTTCCTTCCAGTAGTGGTCGAGCCGTTCGAGCAGGATGCTCTTTTCGACCCGGCGCCAGATCGCCGGATCGGCGCTGGCCATCTTTCGGTCCATGATCTCGTCAGCCGAAGCGCGCAGGCGTTCCTCGATCATCTCGGGCTCGACCTGGTCTTCTTGCAGCCATTCCTCGAACGGCGGTTCCAGGCCGAGCGTGTCGCGCACCTTTTCGCGCAGGCCCGCGATATTCCACTGTTCGGGATAGGAGCTGGGCGGGCAATGTTCGGCGACGATCGCCTCGATCGCATCGTGGCGCATGTTGACCACCACATCGTCGACCGCCTCGCTGTCCATGATTTCGGCGCGCTGTTCGTAAATGACCTTGCGTTGGTCGTTCATCACGTCGTCGTACTGAACCACCTGCTTGCGCTGGTCGTAATTGCGCGCTTCGACCTTCTTCTGCGCGGTCTCGATCGCCTTGGACAGCCACTTGCTGCCGATCGCCTCGCCATCGGCGAGGTTGGAATTCATCATCTTGGCGAACAACGTGTCCGGCCCGAAAATGCGCAGCAGGTCGTCTTCGAGGCACAGGTAGAAGCGGCTGAGACCCGGGTCGCCCTGGCGGCCCGAACGGCCGCGCAGCTGGTTGTCGATCCGGCGGCTTTCGTGGCGTTCGGTGCCGAGCACGAACAGCCCGCCCGCTTCCTTCACTTTCTGCCGCTCGGCCATCACCTCGGCCTTGATCCGGTCGATTTCCAGATCGCGCTTAGGACCTTCGGGCACATCGGCGAGCTCGTCTTCGATCCGGAACTCGATATTGCCGCCGAGCTGGATGTCGGTCCCGCGGCCGGCCATGTTGGTGGCGATGGTCACCGCACCGAGACGGCCCGCCTGCGCCACGATCCGCGCTTCCTGTTCGTGGAAGCGCGCGTTGAGCACCTCGTGCTTCACGCCTTCCTTGTCGAGGAACTGGCTCAGCAGCTCGGACTTCTCGATCGATACCGTACCGACCAGCACCGGCTGGCCGATCTTGCTCTTCTCGGCAATCGACTTGGCGATCGCGCCGAATTTGTCGAGCGTGTTCTTGTAGAATTCGTCTTCCTCGTCGATCCGCTGGACCGGCACGTTGGTCGGGATGGTGACGACGTTCATCTTGTAGATGTCCCAGAACTCGCCCGCTTCGGTCGCGGCGGTGCCGGTCATGCCGGACAGCTTGGGATACATGCGGAAGTAGTTCTGGAAGGTGATCGAGGCCATGGTCTGGTTCTCGGGCTCGATCTTGACCCCTTCCTTCGCCTCGACCGCCTGGTGCAGGCCATTCGACCAGCGGCGACCATCCATCATGCGGCCGGTAAACTCGTCGATGATGACGACCTTCTCGTCCTTCACGATATAATCGGTATCGCGCTTGAACATGATGTTCGCTTTGAGCGCCTGGTCCAGGTGATGGACCACCATCGTGTTCTCGACATCGTAAAGGTTGTCGGTCTGCAGCAACCCGGCATCGGCGAGCATCTGCTCGATCGATTCGTTGCCGTCTTCGGTCCACGAGATGTTCTTCGACTTCTCGTCCTTCTCGTACCATTCCTCCGGCACCTGCTTCACGATCTGGTCGAGCGCGACATAGAGGTCGGACTTGTCCTCGGTCGGGCCGGAGATGATCAGCGGCGTGCGCGCCTCGTCGATCAGGATAGAGTCCACCTCGTCGACGATGGCGAAATTGAACGGACGCTGCACCATCTGCTCGCGCGAGTGCTTCATATTGTCGCGCAGATAATCGAAGCCGAGCTCGTTGTTGGTCGAGTAGGTGATGTCGGCGCTGTAGGCTTCGCGCCGCTCGAACTCGCTCAGGTTCGGGACGATCACCCCGATGGAGAGCCCGAGGAAGCCGTGCAGCTGCCCCATCCACTCGGCGTCGCGTCTGGCGAGGTAGTCGTTCACGGTGACGACATGGACGCCCTTGCCCTCGATCGCATTGAGATAGGTTGCGAGCGTCGCGACCAGCGTCTTGCCCTCGCCCGTGCGCATCTCGGCGATCTCGCCGCGGTGGAGCACGATGCCGCCGATCATCTGCACATCGAAATGCCGCATCCCGAGCACGCGGACCGAGGCCTCGCGCACCGTGGCGAAGGCTTCGGGCAGGATATCGTCGAGCGTCTTGCCCTCGGCGAGCATTGCGCGGAACTTATCGGTCTGCGCCTTGAGTTCGTCGTCGCTCAGTGCCTGGATCTGCGGCTCAAGCGCATTGATCTGGTTGACGATCTTGCCGAGCGACTTGACGTAGCGGTCATTGGCCGAGCCGAAAATGGATTTGCTGATTGCCTTGAGCATGGAAGGGCTTTCGAGATGCGGATTTTATGGAGCATTCGCCGCGCACACAGACGTGCGCCGGACGAATCGGAATTCGGATAATGTCAGCTTTTGCGCGCTATTCGAGCGCGCGGTCCGGCCCGAGATAGAGCGGCGGGATATTGACCAGAACCGGCTTGCGCGGCTTGCACCCGGTGTTTGACTTGCGCTTGCCAAAAGGCTGGGATTCGCGCTTTTCCGCGCAGTCGCAGCGCTGCTCGCGCCCTTGCTCGCTGACGCAGGAACCGTTGCTGACCTGCTGGCTCATCGCCTCCGCAGCCGACACGCTCAGCGGGGCGCCGGCGGCAGCAAGGCCGGTGATCAGCGCAAGGCAGGCGAGAAGGCGGCGCAACATAGTGGCGCGGATATAGGGGTTATGGGGCGGCAAGTCCACTCCGGTAGTTCGGCCGGGCTACCAGACGATCTCGTTGACCACGGTGCGTGGACGCAGGTTGCCCGACGCATCGCGCCCCGAAGCCTGCCCCTTCAGGCTTTGCAATTGCTTGCACGTCTCCCGGTCGAGGATCGGGGAGCCGGAACTTCGACGGATGATGCACTTGCCGACCTTTCCATCGGTTCCGATGGTCACTTCGAACCCGACCACGCCGCGCGCCTTCTGTTCGACCGCTGCCTTGGGCCGCTTCCAACCGAACTGGCCTGCGCGCAGCATCCCGCTGTCGGCAATTATCCAGCGCACCCGGTTGCTGTAGGTCCCTTCGACCGGCTCGCCGCGGCGCAAACCGGGATCGAACCGTGCGCGGCGGGTGATCAGGGTGCAGGTCAACTCATCGAGCCGTGCAAAGCCGCTGCTCTGGGTGATCTTGCATCCGGTGACCCGGCCATCCTTGCCCACAGTCAGCCGAAAACCGGTCGAACCCGTTTCTTGCATCAGCATCGCCATCTTGGGGTAGTCGGTCGAGACGATCCACCTGCCCGGATTTCGCGGCATCGGCATCCTGCTGTCGGGCACCGACGGGGGCGGCGGATCGTAGGCAATCGGCCGGGGAGGAGCAGGAACAGGCGCGACCGGGATCGAAGGCGCGTCGGGAGAGGGCGGCGGGCCTTCCTCTGCCTCCGGCGGATCGACGATGATCATGGTCAGGGCAAGAAGCGACACAATCATTCCTCGACCCCCAGTTCTTCCTCCACCGCGAAAACCACTTTGGTCCTTCGCGCGATGGGCTCGCCGTTCGGGTCAATCGCCATCTGCACGCCGCGTTCCTTGGCATTCTTGCAGAATTCCGCGCCCACCATCGCCTGGGTCGGAATCTTGCCTTCCTCTATGACAGTGCAGCTCACGACATTGCCATTCTTGTCCGCGACCACCTCGAAGCCCGACTTGCCATTGCCGACCAGCGGCAACGACATCGGACCGGGCCGATAGGCGGGTGCCGGCGGTGCAACGGTGGTCGTCGTAGTTGGCAGCTTCCAGCTGACCCTGCGGACGAAGCGGCCGGTGGTCGGATTGTTCTCCAGGTCGCGCGCCGGTGTGAACGGTGCAAGTGCTCCGACATATTGGCAGCTGGCAAGATCGAGCGGTTCATGCCCGGAACTTTCCGTGACCGAGCAATCGGCCATGCCGCCCTCGGGACCGGTCGTCACCGCGAGCGTCGCCACCCCTTCCATCCGCGCTTCGCGTGCCTCGGGCGGGAAGTCGTTGAGCGTAGGGTCGCGGTAAAATCCATCCTGGGCGCTCGGTCCGCGCGGCAGGACTGCCGTTACGGGGCCTGAGCTCGTAGCGATCATGATCGGCGGCGGCACCGCCTTGTCCGACACCGGACGCCATTCGACCGCGTGGTCCCATGTCGAAGCGATCGGTTCCGCCTTGGCATTGGTCGCCGGGACGAATATCGCCCTCTCGACCAGCGAAGCGCAGGCCTCGTCGTCGAAAGCCTTGAGGCCGCTGCTGCCAGTGACAGTGCAGTCGGATACCCTGCCCCACTTATTGACCGCTAGGCGCACCCTGGTGGGGCCGGTCAGTTGCCGCTGCATCGCTTCGTCGACCGCACGGTCGAGCCAGACCCAGGATGAAGGTTTTCTCGCCGGCTCAACCAGTCGGTCGGGCAGGAAGGTTTCGGGCTGCGGCGGCGGCCTGAGCGCATCGATGCGCTGCGGCG
>JBGSPZ010000048.1:0-13776 GCA_041738375.1 Parerythrobacter sp.
TCAACAACAGGCGGCTGCTGGAGCCCCTCGGAAACATCCCGCCAGTCGAAGCTGAAGAACGATATTACGCCATGCTGGACGATGCCTCCATGGCTGCGTAACTTAGATCAAATGGCCTCCGGCGGTCCCGGGGCGGTTCACCTCCTCATCGTCGACCAAGCTGACTGCCTCAACACCGGAAACTAACGCTGATCTACTCAGATTTGCGCTGCCAACGAGAACCGAAGTCAGACCTCCCTTCTTAACAATGACAACTTTAGGATGAAAGACATTTGAACCGCTGTACGCGCGAATAGCCACGCCCGCCCTCTGCATATCTGCGACTGCCTTGGGGTCTGTAATGCCCAGTTGATCTGTACATAGAACTCGCACCTTACTTTCTTTCCCACGTATTAGCGGTTTTAAAAGCTCCCATCCCGAAAATTGAATATAACTTACCGCTAGATCGATATTTTCGAATCGCCTGATGACTTTTTTAAGAGAATTTAGAACAACCGCCTCTTCATCTCCCCCGAAACTGAGCATGCCCCTACTCCTCCCCCATCCTCAGCGCCGCAATAAACGCCTCCTGAGGGATCGACACATTGCCATACTCCCGCATCCGCGCCTTCCCCTTCTTTTGCTTCTCCAGCAGCTTCTTCTTCCGCGTGATATCCCCGCCGTAACACTTCGCCGTCACGTCTTTCCTCAGCGCGGCGATGGTTTCGCGGGCGATGATCTTGCCGCCGATCGCGGCCTGGATCGGGATCTTGAACAGGTGGCGCGGGATCAGGTCTTTCAGCCGCTCGCACATGCCGCGGCCGCGGTCTTCCGCCACGTTGCGGTGGACGATCAGGCTCAGCGCGTCGACCGGCTCGTTGTTGACCATGATGTTCATCTTGACGAGGTCGCCCGGGCGCAGGCCGATCTGCTCGTAATCGAAGCTGGCATAGCCGCGGCTGATGCTCTTCAGCCGGTCGTAGAAGTCGAACACCACCTCGTTCAGCGGCAGCTCGTAGGTCACCTGCGCCCGGCCGCCCACATAGGTCAGATCGGTCTGGATGCCGCGCCGGTCCTGGCACAGCTTGAGGATGCTGCCGAGATACTCGTCGGGCGTGTAGATCGTCGCCTTGATCCACGGCTCCTCGATCTCCACGATCCGGCTCGGGTCGGGGTAATCGGCCGGGTTGTGCAGCTCGATCACCTTCGCGTCCTCGTTCTTGGTATGGCCGAGGCTGATGCGGTAGACCACGCTAGGCGCGGTGGTGATGAGGTCGAGGTCGTATTCGCGGGACAGGCGTTCCTGGATGATCTCGAGGTGCAGCAGGCCGAGGAAGCCGCAGCGGAAGCCGAAGCCCAAGGCGGCGGAGCTTTCCATCTCGAAGCTGAAGCTCGCATCGTTCAATCGCAGCTTGCCGATGCTCTCGCGCAGCTTCTCGAAATCGGCCGCGTCGGTCGGGAACAGGCCGCAGAACACCACCGGCTGGACTTCCTTGTAGCCCGCCAGCGCCTGGGTCGCGCCGTTCTTCACCGTGGTGATGGTGTCACCCACGCGGGCCTGCTCGACCTCCTTGATCTGCGCGGTGATGAAGCCGATCTCGCCCGGGCCGATGTCGGCCAGGTCGGTGCGCTTGGGGGTGAAGCAGCCGACCCGGTCGACCAGGTGCTGGGTGCCGCCCTGCATGAATTTGACGCTGAGCCCCTTCCTGAGCACGCCGTCGATCACCCGGACGAGGATGACCACGCCGAGGTAGGGGTCATACCACGAATCGACCAGCATGGCCTTGAGCGGCGCGTCCCTGTCCCCCTTGGGCGGGGGGATCTTGGCGACGACGGCTTCGAGCACCTCCTCGATCCCGATGCCGGACTTGGCGCTGGTGAGCACGGCTTCGGAGGCGTCGAGGCCGATGATCTCCTCGATCTCCATCCGCACCTGCTCGGGCTCGGCGGCGGGGAGGTCGATCTTGTTGATCACGGGGACGATTTCGTGGTCGTGCTCGATCGACTGGTAGACATTGGCGAGCGTCTGCGCCTCGACCCCCTGGGCGGCGTCCACGACGAGGAGCGCGCCCTCGCAGGCGGCGAGGCTGCGGGAGACCTCATAGGCGAAGTCGACGTGGCCGGGGGTGTCCATCAGGTTGAGCTCGTAGGTCTCGCCGTCGCGCGCGGTGTAGGCGAGGCGCACGGTCTGGGCCTTGATGGTGATCCCGCGCTCCTTCTCGATGTCCATGTTATCAAGCACTTGCTCGGACATCTCACGCTCGGTGAGGCCCCCGCAGTGCTGGATCAGCCGGTCCGCCAGGGTGGACTTGCCATGGTCGATATGGGCAATGATGGAGAAGTTGCGGATCTTGGAAAGGTCGGTCATCAGCTATCAGTCAAAGGGAGTTCGCCCGCCCCTTAGCCGCGACCGGATGCAATGTCAGCAGTCAGATACCGCGCTTGCTGGAGAAGCTGGTCTGCACTTCCATGAACTGCGGCCGCGACTTCTGCCCGTCCTGCCGGTCGTTGTTCACCAACGGGTAGTATCCCGGCGGAAGCGCCTGCAACGGCATTCCCGCCGCTGCGAGTGAGTAGGGTGAAATGCGATGCCGGGTGCACAGGCCATCGGATCCGTCACTGACCAGCGCGGTTTCGAACTCGAGACCCTGCACCGCGTCCCGGGACCTTCGAACCCTCGCAACCACCAATTGGCCTTCACCCAGATCGAGCACCAGTTCGGTACCCTTCGGAATATTGAGGATGCCCTCGATCATCGCGCCGGTGCGCGACAGATTGCGCAGCATCGCCTCGTAGCGATGGTCCTCGTGGATAACGCCGATCCGGCGGAACACGGTCTTGCGCTCGGCCCTGTGCTTTGACGGGCCGACCACTTCATACTGCAATCCGCCTTGTTCGAGGCGCTCCATGACCTCGCTTTGGGGCAAGGCCTTCGCATATACATAGCCCTGGATGAGCGTCGCGCCATGGCTCGTCACCAGATCCAGCTCGTCCTGCGCCTCGACCCCTTCGGCGACGGTTTCCATGCCAAGCGCTTTCGCCAAGCCGACGATCGCGCTGATGATGGCAGCGTTGTTGTTGCCGTCTTCGGTAGCTCCGCGCACGAAGCTCTGGTCGATCTTGATCTTGTCGAACGGTGCCCGGCTCAGATAACTCATCGACGAATATCCGGTCCCGAAGTCGTCGAGCGCCAGACCGACACCCAGTTGCTTGAGTTTCTCGAACATGCGCTGGGTCGCATGCGGGTCGGCCATGAAGACGCTCTCGGTGATCTCGAGCACCAGTTGCGACGCCGGGAGACCGGTGATCTCAAGTATCCGCTGCACATTCGAGGAAAAGTCGACATTCGAGAATTGCACCGCCGAAACGTTGACCGATACGGTAAGTTCGCCTGGCCAGTCCTTGGCGTCCCGGCATGCCCGTTGAAGCGCCCAGTCCCCGAGATCGTTGATGACGCCCGTCTCTTCAGCAATCGGGATGAATGTACCTGGGCTGATCCAGCCGTTTTCGCGGTGGTTCCATCGCATCAGGGCCTCGAACCCGCGCACCAGGCCTGTGCCGGCTTCGACCAGCGGCTGGTAGTACATATCCAACTCGTCCTGCTGGATGGCATCGCGCAGATCTTCTTCGACCTGCTTGCGCAAACGCGCGCCGGCCTTGAGTTCGCTCGAATAGAAGCGAAACTGCCCGCGCCCTCCCCCTTTGGCGGCGTAAAGTGCAAGGTCGGCGCTGCTGACGAGATCGTCGGCCTCGACTCCGTCGTAGGGCGCTATCGCGATGCCGACCGAGGCCCCGATGATCGCGCGGTTGCCATCGATCGAATAGGGCTGGGAGATCATCTGGATCAGGCGTTGCGAAAGATCGCCCAAACGGCCGCGATCGTCGATATCGGGGAGGATGACCTGGAACTCGTCGCCGCCCAGACGCCCGATCTCGCCTTCGCTACCGATCACCTTGCCCAGACGCTGGGCGACCTGTTTGAGCAGTTCATCACCCGCCGGATGACCCAGCGTATCGTTGACCTGCTTGAACCGGTCGAGATCCATCATCAACAGCGCGCAGCTGCGCTTGGCAGCCTTGTAAGCAGTTAGCGTAGCCTTGAGGCGGCGCTCCATCCGGTGACGGTTGGCGAGGCCGGTGAGCGTATCATACTGCGCAAGCCGCGACGCATCGCGCTCGCGTTCGCGCGTCAGGGTGATGTCTTTTGCCGCGCCCCGATAACCGAGGAAATTCCCCTCGGCGTCAAAATGGGGTTTGCCGGTGATCGACCACCAATATTCTTCCTTGCCGTCTGCTATGGCGAGCCTGGCGGGCAAGTCCGAAAACGAATGCCGAGCGCTGATGAGGAAAGGGAGAGGTCGCTCCGCCTTGTCCGGATCGTCATGCCGGTCGGGCACGAACAATTCGCCAAGGGCTTTCCCGATAACCGATTCTGTCGCCCCACCGATGACCTGCGTGGCCGACTCCGAAAGGTATATCATTCGGCCCTTTGCGTCGGTCGCCCAGAACCAACCGAGGCGCAATTCCTCGAAGTTATCGAGCAATTCCACCCGCGCGTTGATATCGGTCACAGCGATGGGTGCAAGCTCTTCTTCGGCCGTGCCTGCTTGGCGCGTACCACCCATCTTCGTGAAGAAACCAGCCTTGCCCATCGCCTAGCAACAATCCCCTGGCCGCGTGAAAACCGAATTCAGAAACCTGCGATCCCTCGCGGTGTGATATCCGGATTTGATTGAACTCGCGTTAATCACACCGCGTCCTCATCCATGCGGCGAACAGGCACGCGGTCGTCATCGCTGCCGATCCTCGGCATGCCCACGTTGTCGACTTCGAGCGGCGTGTCGAATTTGACGCCCATCCGTAGTTCCTTGCTCCAGACCGACGCCGCGCGGACGATCAGGTTGGCATGAATAGCGATGTTGAATCGCGTCCCGGGCGGAACATTCCACAGGCCTTCGATCATCGCGCCGCCACCCGAAATGTTGCGTATGGTGCCATTGTAGAACTCTCCGTCATGCTCGAGCACGATCTTGCGCAGGACCGAGTGGCGCGGCGGCCTGGCGGATCGAAATCCGGATGCCTGCATGGCAGGACCATCGATGATATAGCCCAGCGCGGCATCGAACGGCACGGCCTTCGAATAGATATAGCCCTGCACATGGCTGCAACCCAGATTGCGGACCAGCTCGAGCTCGTCGAGCGTTTCAACCCCTTCTGCCGTCGTATCCATGCCGAGAGACTTCGCCAGACTGGTGATCGAGGCGATGATCGCACCATTGCGGCTCCCCGCCTGGGTCGCGCCGCGCACGAAGCTCTGGTCGATCTTGATCTTGTCGAACGGCGCCCTCTTCAGATAGCCCAGCGACGAATAGCCGGTCCCGAAATCGTCGAGTGCAAGCCGGACCCCGATGCGCTTCAGCGCAGTGAACATTGCGTCGGTTCCCGCGTCGTCGCCGAGGAAGACGCTCTCGGTGATCTCCAGCTCAAGTCGGGTGGGGCTGATCTGCGCGGCGGCAATTGCATTGGTGATGATCGAGGGAAGCTGCAGATCGGAAAACTGCAGCGGCGAAACGTTGACGGCGCATCGGACCTCTTCCGGCCAGCGTGCGAGATCGGCGCAGGCGGTGCGTATCACCCAGCTTCCGATGGCGAGAATGAGCCCCGCCTCCTCGGCAACCGGGATAAACTTGTCGGGCGAGAGCCAGCCCTTGACCGGATGATTCCACCGCAGCAGCGCCTCGAAACCGGCAATCGTACTGTCCGCCGCATTCACCACCGGCTGGTAGTGCAGTTCGAAGCCCCCGTTTGCGATTGCTTCGCGAAGCGCCTCCTCGAGACTTGCCCGTTCCTCCGCCGCCGAATGCAGGTTGTCGGAATAGAAGTGGAAACGTCCGCGCCCACCATCCTTGGCGGCATAGAGGGCAAGGTCCGCGTTCCGGATGATCGCTTCTGTGGTACCGCCGTTCTCCGGTGCTATCGCAATGCCGACCGAGGCACCGATCTGTACGCGCTGGCCTTCGATCGAATAGGGTTGCGACAGCGAAGCGATGACTTCCTGCGCAAGCTGGGACAAGCGCTCACGCGATACGCGGCCAGGAAGGATGATCTTGAACTCATCACCCCCCAGCCGGCCGACCCGTCCGTCCTTTCCGACCGTTCGTTCGAGGCGTTGGGCCACCTGCTTCAGGAGAGCATCACCAGCCGGATGGCCAAGTGTGTCGTTGACCTGCTTGAAACGATCCAGATCCAGCAGAAAAACGCTGCATTCGCGCTGCGCCTCGATCGGTGACAGTAGGATTTTCTCCAGGCTCTGATGCATCTGGAAACGGTTTGCCAGGCCGGTCAATGAGTCGAACTGCGCAAGCCGGTGGACCGACTCCTCGCTGCGCTTCTTCTCGGTCAGGTCGGTACCAGACCCACGGAAGCCAAGAAAATTGCCGAAGCTGTCATAAGCCGGTCGTCCGCTGATCGACCACCAGCGATCCTCCCCGACCACGCGGGCCTTGACGCCCAACTCCTTGAACGACGACCTCGAAGAAAGGTGGAAGGTGAGCGTGCGTTCGCCCTCATTAGCGTCCGAGCGCAGGTCGAACAGGTCGATAAAGGGGCGCTGGACCAAAGCGTCGCTCGACCGGCCCAAAGTATTTGCGGCTGAAGGCGAGATATAGCTGAGCAAGCCGCGCCGATCGGTCTCCCAGAACCAGCCCTGGCCGGTCTCTTCATAGTCACGCAGAATGTCCTCGGCACGGTTGCGAATGCGCTCGCGTTCCTGCTCCCGCTTCGAGCGGCGATTTGCGAGCTTGAGCTGGTGGCGGCCGACGAGGATCGAGCATATGGCACCGATCGCCAAAGCGGCAAACGAAGCATAATGTCCGTCGAGGACGACCACCGGAAGCCAGCAGGCCACCTGACTCGAGAGCTGCTGGATAATCCTGCCACTGAGGAGGCTCGCCGCCAGCGCGGTCGATGTGACCAATCCGGCGCAGGCCCATCGCCAATCGAGCGTCCCATGGATCGACCAATCGCCGACCACGAAGCCGATGGAGGCCATCGGAACCAGGATCGCCATCCAAGCAAGCGCCTGGACTCCTCGGGGAGTTTGTTCGAGCTCGCGCTCGAGCCGGGCTACTCGCTTTCCCGCCCAAGCGGCGACAGCACCGATGGCTGCCACAACGGCAACCGCAACGGACGGCAGTTCGCTGCTCGCAAATGCCGAGACCAGCACGCAGGCTGCCATCACCGCAGCCATCCAGCCCCAATCCAACGGCACGATATGGGGCTTGTGGCGAACCGACAGGCGGGTGACCGAGCGCGTTGCCAAAGCTTCCTCGCGGCGCTGGCCCGAACGCCGATCATCGTCGGTCAGTTGTGGTTCGGCGGTTTGTACCGCGCGCAATTTCGCAGGCGTGCGCTGCTGCGCCGCCGCGATGCCTTGTCCGGCCTGCTTTCGCGGTTGGATTCCGCCCATCCATGCGCGATGCCCGAAGGCTTTTGAAAAACAGTTAACCAACCGCATAGAAATCGCGGAAACCTGCGGGTTTGAGCGACCTGCTTGCCAAGTTGCGGCTTGCTGTGCATGAACCGGGAACAGAACGCATAAACGCCGCAGGAGAGGCCATGGCCAAGGGTCCGAAGCTCGCAGATGAAGCCGCACAATCCACCACCGCGCTCGGGCCGCTGATCGGCCTTGCGCGGGAAGACTTCGTCGGGGCGATCGCCTTGTTGCTGCGCGAAACCGCGACCGATCCGCAGCGCACCATGAAACATGCCCAGGCGATGGGGCAGGACATGATCAAGATCATGACCGGCCAGTCCGACCTGGCACCCGATCCGCGCGACAAGCGGTTCATGGACCCGGCGTGGCAGTACAACCCGTTCTTCCGTGCGGGCGCGCAATATTACCTCGCGGTTCAGAAGGGGATGCGCAGTTGGCTGGCCGATCTCGAGCTCGACGACCTTGAGCGCGACCGGGCGAATTTCATCTCGAACATCATCATCGACAGCCTTGCGCCGACCAACACGCTGGCGGGTAACCCCACCGCGCAAAAGCGGTTAATCGACAGCGGTGGGCTGAGCCTCGTGAAGGGTCTCAAGAACGCCTACGACGACATCGTCCACAACAAGGGGATGGTCAGCCAGGTCAACAAGAAGCCGTTCAAGCTGGGCGAGAACATCGCGACCCAGAAGGGCGCGGTCGTGTTGCGGACCGAAATGATGGAGCTGATCCACTACGCGCCGACCACGGAGGAGGTCTACGAAGTTCCGCAGCTGACCATTCCGCCGCAGATAAACAAGATGTATATCAACGACTTGTCTCCGGAAAAGTCGGTGGTGAAGTACCAGCTCGACAATGGCATCCAGACCTTCGTGATTTCTTGGCGCAATCCGTCGAAGGAACAGGGCGTGTGGGATATGGCGGATTATATCCATGCCTGCCGCGAAGCGATGGAGGCGGTGGCCAAGATCACCGGTTCGAAGACAGTCAATGTCTCCGCCGGATGCTCGGGCGGGCAGACCGCCGCGATGCTGGCCAGCAAGTTGGCGGCCGATGGCGACGAACTGCTCGGCGCGCTCACCCTGATGGTGTGCGTTCTGCACCCCAAGCAGAACGATATCGAGGCCGGCTCGCTGGTGACCGAGAACGGCATGGCGCTGGCGAAGCGCCGCGCGGCGAAGAAGGGCATCATCAAGGGCGATGACCTCTCGCGCGGCTTCGCCTGGCTGCGCCCGAACGACCTGATCTGGAACTACGTGATCAACAATTACCTGCTGGGCGAGGATCCGCCGGCGTTCGATGTGCTGTTCTGGAATGCCGACGCGACCAACCTTTCGGCTGCCTTGATGGGCGATTTCCTGCATATCTTCGAAACGCTCGCCTTCACCCGCAAGGGCGAGGTCGAGATGGTCGACCACAAGATCGATCTGTCGAAAGTCACCAGCGACCTGTTCATTCTCGGCGGAGTGACCGACCATATTACCCCGTGGAAGGCGACCTATCGCTCGACGCAGCTGTTCGGCTCGGACGATGTGACCTATGTGCTCAGCCATTCGGGCCATATGCAGGCGATCCTCAACCCGCCGGGCAACCCCAAGGCGAAGTATTACGTCCAGAAGGGCGATGGCGCTCTGCCGGAAACCGCCGACCAGTGGCTCAAGGGCACCGAGGAAGTCGCCGGAAGCTGGTGGCCTTACTGGATGCAATGGGTGCAGGACCGCTCGGGCAAGTCCAAGCCCGCGCCGAAATCGGTGGGTAACAAGGCTTACAAGCCATCCGATCCGGCCCCTGGCCTGTATGTAGTCGAACAACGCTGAGCTCCGGCTCGCCAGAATGAGGACCTGCGATTGTCGGACCCGATGAAATCCGCTGAAGTTTCGCTCGAAACGGTTGGCGGCAGAACCTTGCGTGTGGCGCGGTGGCGCCTCGATATGGAAAGCGAACATCCGCCGATCCTGTTCTTCAACGGGATCGGCGCGAACATCGAGGCCGTGGCACCCCTCGCTAACGCGTTCGAAGACCGCGGCTTCATCATGTTCGACATGCCGGGAATCGGCGGTTCACCCGATCCACTGGTGCCCTACAATACGATGACCATGGCGTGGACCGCGACCCAGGTGCTCGACCGGTTCGGGCTGGATGTCGTCGATGTCATGGGGATCAGCTGGGGCGGCGGGATGGCGCAGCACTTCGCGATCCAGCACCCGGGCCGCACGCGGCGGCTGGTGCTGATCGCGACCAGCGCGGGCATGCTGATGATGCCGGGCAGCCCCAAGGCGCTGACCAAGATGGCCAATCCGCGGCGCTACATCGACCCCGATTTCATGCTCAAGAACTTCGAGACGCTCTATGGCGAGGGTCTCGGCAAGGGGCCGGGCAAGCAAGGGCATATGTCGCGCCTCACCCCGCCCAGCCCGCGCGGCTATTTCTACCAGTTGCTGGCGATGCTCGGCTGGACCAGCGCGCCCGCCCTTCCCTTCCTGCGCAAGCCGACGCTGATCCTGATGGGCGACGACGACCAGATCGTGCCGCTGATCAACGGCAAGTTCCTCGCCAGCCTGATTCCCGGCAGCCGGCTCGCGGTGATGGAGGGCGGCGGACACCTGTTCCTGCTCAGCCACAAGGACCAGAGCATTGCCGAAATCCGCGCACATCTCGACCCGCCCGATTTGCCGGAGCAACAAGAAGCGGCCTGATGCGGCACATCGCGATCATCGGCTCGGGCCCCGCAGGCTATTACACGGCGGAAGCCGCACAGAAGCACTGGGGTGACGATGTCCGGATCGATATCTTCGATGCCCTGCCCGTTCCCTATGGCCTGATCCGCACCGGCGTCGCGCCCGATCACCAGTCGATCAAGGCCGTATCGAAGCGCTACGAGAAGACCGCGCTGACCGACAATGTCCGCTTCGTCGGCAATGTGACGATTGGCGACAAGGTTTCGATTGCCGACCTACAAAGTCTCTACGATGCCGTGGTGCTGGCAACAGGGGCACCGCGCGATCGCCAGCTTGGATTGCCGGGCGAAGAGCTCGGCAATGTCTTCGGCAGCGCCGCCTTCGTCGGTTGGTACAACGGCCACCCGCAGTTCGCCGGCCTCGCGCCCGACTTATCGGGCCGCAATGCGGTGGTGATCGGCATGGGCAATGTCGCGCTCGATGTGGCGCGCATTCTCGCCAAGACGGAAGCGGAATTTGCCGGTTCGGACATCGTCCGTCATGCGCTCGACGCGCTCAAAGCCAGCAAGATCGCTTCGATCACCATCCTTGGCCGCCGAGGGCCGCATCAGGTAATGATGACCCCCAAGGAATTGGGCGAGCTGATGCATCTCGAGCGCGCCAGCCCGCGCGTCGACCCGGCCGATCTTCCTGACGAAGCGGACGATGCGATCCTCGAGCCCGGCCTGCGCAAGTCGGTCACCCATCTGCGCAGCTTTGCCGCGATCCCCGAAAGCGTCCACGCCGACGCCGTGATCGAGATCGATTTCGACATGTTCGCCAGCCCGGTCGCTTTCGAAGGCGACGGCAAGGTGCACAACGTGAAGGTCGAGCGCACAGTAGTGGATGCAGGCCGCGCCAGCGGTACCGGCGAATTCTATACCATTCCGGCAGACCTGGTGGTCTGCTGCATCGGCTACCGTACTAATCCGATCCCCGGCGTCCCGTTCGACGAGCGCGAGGGGCGGTTCGCGAATGATGAGGGCCGCATCCTTCCCGGTCTCTATTGCGTCGGCTGGGCGCGGCGCGGCCCCTCGGGCACGATCGGCACCAACCGCCCCGATGGCGGATCGGTGGTCGACAAAATCATTGAAGATTTCTCCTCCGGGGCGATCGGCAAGGGACAGCGCAAGGGGCGCGAGGGCTTCGATGAACTTGCGTTGCAGCGCGGGATCGAGATCGTCACCTTCCGCGACTGGAAGAAGATCGAGCAGGCCGAAGAAGCCGCCGCGCGCGACGGTGCCCCGCGCGAAAAATTCGTCGATGTGCAAGCGATGATTGCCGCACGGCAATCCCGCTGATCTGGCACTGGTAAAGGGAGAGAGAAAGATGAAATGGATAGGAACGGCGAACGCGCCGATATTGCTGGCGTTGTCACTCGCGGCCTGCGGCTCCGATGCTGAAAGCACGGGTTCCAGCCAGGAGGCCAAGGGCACTCCGGAAGAACGCGCCCTGGCTTATCTGACCAAGGAACAGGCCGAGGACGGGGACGAGGTCGTCGGCGGCACGCTCACGGCCAAAGGCGACGGGAGCTTCGAGGGTCAAGTCCAGATCAAGGACGCAGAATCCGGCGTCGTCGAGGACTGGCGTTGCAGCGTCACACCGCCAGCCGATGAAGATACTTTTGGCGGCGGCTATAGCTGCGGGACGATCTAGTGGACCATTGTGGTAGGGTGGACGGTGCGATCATGCCGTCCGCCGCGCTCATCGCTCGCCGGAATCCGGTTTGACGATCGTTGATCCAGCGCCCGAAACCGGTGCGATAAATGGCCGGCCCGCGCATGGCACCGGTGGCCCGCTCGACCGCACGGGCTTTGCCTGGGCGACCTTCGAATGGGCGCGCAATCCCTACTACATCCTGATCGTGATCTATATCTTCGCGCCCTATTTCGCGCGCGACATCATCGGGGCCGATCTGCTCGCCAGCGGCCAGCTCGACGGTCTCGATCCGGAAGCGGCGCGGGCCACCGCCAATGCGCAGGGGCAGGCGACGATCGCCTCGGTCACCAAATGGGCCGGACTGGCGACGGCGCTGACGGCGCCGTTCCTCGGTGCCGCGCTCGACCGTGGCGGCAAGCTCAAGCCTGTCCTCGCCGTTTTTCTCGGTCTGCTCGTCGTGTGCTCGGCAATGCTGTGGTTCGCCATGCCGGGGGGCCAAGGCCTGTCGATTACCTGGATCATGATCCTGCTGGCGACCGCCTATGCCTGCTACACCTATTCCGAGGTCACCCACAATGCGATGCTCAGCGTAGCGGGTGGGCCGGGCAAGTTGTCGATGATCTCCGGGCTCGGCCTCGCGCTCGGCAATCTGGCGGCGACGCTGATCTTCATCGCGCTGGTTCTGTTCTTCGTTCTGCCGGCCACAGTTGGCTGGCCATTTGCCGAGCCGCAGTTCGGGATCGACATCGCCGCTTTCGAACACATGCGCATTGCGGGGCCGATCTGCGCGGTGTGGTTGGCGCTGTTCTCGGTGCATTTCTTCCTGTTTGCCAAGGATCCGGGGGTCAAGGGTGCAAGCTGGCCGCGCGCGTTCCGTGACGGAGCGAGGAGCGTCGTCCAGACCTTCCGCGAGGCGACCCGCTACCGCGAACTGCTCAAGTTCCTCGTCGCGCGGATGTTCTACCAGGATGCAATGGCCGCGCTTCTCGCGCTGGGCGCGGTCTATGTCGCGCTGTTCCTCGACTGGGGTTTCCTCGAGATGCTGTGCTACGCCATCTTCGCCAGCGCCTGCGCCTTCGGGGGCGGCATCTTCGGCGGCTGGCTGGAGGGCCGGATCGGGGTCAAACGTGCGCTGGTGACCGAAATTCTCGTGATGGTCGCGACCATGGTGATCCAGCTCGGCATCACGCGCGAAAGCCTGATGTTCGGCATGATCGAGAATTACCAGGTGTGGAACGGGCTGGTGTTCAAGACCTTGTCCGACCTCGTGTATTTCGGCCTCATCAGCGTGGTTGCCGTCACCGCGACCGCCAGCATTTCGGGCAGTCGGACGATGCTCGTCACCCTCGCCCCGGCGGGCCGCAGCGGCGAGTTCTTCGGACTTTACGCGATTGCCGGGACGATCACGGTGTGGATGGGTCCGCTGCTGGTCGAGTATTTCACCCTGTGGTCCAACAGCCAGCGGATCGGGATGGCCTCATTCTCGCTGCTGTTCACCATCGGGGTCGCGGTGCTGCTTTCAGTCAGGATGCCACACCGGGACGCGGTCTGATCCGCACAACGGGTCTGGACTCATCGGTCCCGATGTGAAACCTTCTTTGCGGAGAGAGGAGTCACCACCATGCCTGCATTCGACCTGATCATTCGGGGCGGAACCATCGTCGATGGGACCGGACAATCGCGCTTCACCGGGGACGTAGCCGTAAAGGACGGGCTGATCGCCCAGGTCGGCGAGATTCGCGGCGATGCGGCAGAGGAAATCGACGCATCGGGCATGCTGGTCACCCCCGGCTTTGTCGACATCCACACCCATTACGATGGGCAAGCGACATGGGACCAGGAAATGGCCCCATCGAGCTGGCACGGCGTCACCACGGTGGTGATGGGCAATTGCGGGGTCGGCTTTGCCCCTGCGCGGCCCGACAA
>JBGSPZ010000061.1:0-1686 GCA_041738375.1 Parerythrobacter sp.
CCCGGGCAATTGCGGCGCGGCGTCGTTCGCCCCCGCTCGCCCCCTTGGACGGCGTGCTCATGTCGATGCCGAGCTGGCTGGCGATGGCCTCTACCATGTGCTCCGCGGGGGCATGTTCGCCCGCCAGCGCAAAGTCCATCAGGGTGGCATGGCCGGTAAAGTCGGGGTCCTGCTCCAGCACCACGATCCTGAGGCCGGGCTTGACCTTGCGCTTGCCCTTGTCGGCTTCGATCTGGTCGTCGATCAGGCGAAACAGCGTGGTCTTGCCCGCCCCGTTGCGGCCGATCAGCGCCAGCCGGTCGCGCGGCTGGATGTGCAGGTCGAGAGCGTCGTGATCGGGGCCGCCGAACAGCCACCGGCCGCCCTGCTGCAGGGCCACGCTTTCGAGACTGAGAACGGGAGGTTGCGCCATAGCGCGGCGCAGGTAGGCGAGCTTTAGACGACTGGCAACCTATAGCCCCTCCCCGTAGGGAGGGGTTGGGGTGGGGGTTCGGCGCTGGTGGCTTCGTTCGGCTTTACCACAAACGCCGTACACCCACTCCCAACCCTCTCCCTCAAGGAAGAGGGCCTATTGTCCGCGCTTCGCCTTCTCTGCTTCGACCATCGCGGCGACATCCGCGAGCAGTTGCCTCGCGTCGTAAACGATGTCGTCCTTCACCGTCCAGCGCACCCCGCCGACAATCTCCAGCACATTGGTTTCGCGGTTCAGCCGCGTGTGACCGGTGCCATACAGCACCTTCAGATTCGCCAGCGGGTTCTCCGGCACGATCACCAGATCCGCCAGCTTGCCGACCTTGATCGTGCCGAATGGCGGGTTGCCGCCCTTGGACTGCCAGATTTCCTCCGCCCCGTTCATCGTCGCGGCGCGGATCACCTCGAGCGGGGTTAACCCCGCCTCGCGCAGCATCTCGAGCTCGCCAATATAAGCGAAGCCCCAGGTCTGGTAGATATATCCCGGGTCGGAGCCGGCGGTCACCCGCCCGCCGCGGCGGTGGAACTCGCGCGTGAGGTCGAACCACTTGCGGTAGAAATTGCGCCACGCGACCTCGTCCTTGCTCGACCAGTCGTGGTAATAGCTGCCGTGGTTGGTCAGGCTGGGGGAGTAGAACTCCATCAGCTGGGGCAGGGTGTATCTCTCGTGCCATTCGAGATTGCGCGCCCGCATCACGTCGCGGCTGGCGGAATAGATGTTGAAGGTGGGGCTGAGCGTCACGCCTTTCTCGACCATCAGATCGATGTACGCATCCCACCGTTTGCTGCCTGGTTCGCCCACCTGATCAGCCAATCGGGCGACCCAGGCGAAGCGGCTCTGCTCGTCGAGATAGTTGAAATCGGCAGGGTATTGCGGGCTGGCGCTGTCTTCCAGCAGGCTCTCGAAATGGCCGTAGAAATGGGTCACCCCGTCGAGCCCCAGTTCGATCGCCTTCTCGGCATCGACCCGCGCCACCCCGCGCTGGCCGAGATGCGCGACCGTGCCGAGGCCGAGCTTGTCCGCCTCGTCGTTGATCGCGGCGAAGGTGGCCGGGTCCTCACTGTTGAAGAACTTGATCCCGTCGTATCCGCGCGTCTTGGCCCACCGCGCCCATTCGCGGCCCTTCTCGGGCGTATCGATCACCCCGCCTGGCCACACATCGCCCGGCACGGCGTAAGCGTAGAGGCGCGGCGCGACGATGGTGTTGGCCTCGC
>JBGSPZ010000069.1:0-1894 GCA_041738375.1 Parerythrobacter sp.
GGCACGCCGGGGCGTTCGCGTGCGACCCGGCGCGCGGTCGAACCGCTGCCGGTGAACACGGTGATGGCGCTTATCGGCACCGTGTCGGCGATGGTCATGCAGGCATGGCTCAGCGCATCGGCGGTGGTCGGATCGGCCGGGGTATCGAGCATCCGCACCCGTTCGAGATAGGCCTCGTCCTGCTCAACCTGCGCCGCGATCTTGTCCATGATCGTGACCGCTTCCTCGGGCCAGTCGCCTGCAGCGGTTTCGGCGCTGAGCATCACCGCATCGGCCCCGTCATACACCGCATTGGCCACGTCGGAGACCTCGGCCCGCGTCGGCGCCGGGCTTTCGATCATGCTTTCGAGCATCTGTGTCGCGACGATCACCGGCTTGCCCATCAGCCGCGTCTTGTTGACGATGCGCTTTTGCAGCGGCGGCACTTCCTGCGGCTCGAGCTCGACCCCAAGGTCGCCGCGGGCGACCATCACCCCGTCGGACATTTCGATGATTTCGTCGAGCCGGCGCACGGCCATCGGCTTCTCGATCTTGGCGCACAGAGCGCCGCGTCCGCCCATCAGGCGGCGTGCTTCGGCGAGGTCTTCCGGCCGCTGGACGAAGCTGAGGCCGATCCAGTCGGCGCCCTGCTCGACCGCGAAGGCCAGATCCTTTCGATCTTTATCGGTCATCGCAGGGATGGGGATTTCCGCATCGGGCACATTCACCCCCTTGCGGTCCGATATGACCCCGCCGACTTCGACCGAGCAAAGGATCTTGTCGTCATCGGCGCTGATCACGCGCAGACGAATCTTGCCATCGTTGATCAGCAGCCGCTGGCCCTTATCCAGCAGGCCGAAAAGTTCGGGATGTGGCAGTTCGACCCGGGTCTCGTCGCCCGGTTCGGGATTGCGGTCGAGCGTGAAATGGCCCGAATGCCGGATCACCGCCTTGCCGTCCTTGAACGTGCCGACCCGCAGCTTCGGCCCTTGAAGATCGCAGAAAATCGCGATGGGCCGCAGGAATTCCTTCTCCAGCGCGCGGATCGAAGCGATGGTCTGCGCATGGGTCGCGTGGTCGCCGTGGCTCATGTTCACCCGGAACGCGTCGACCCCGGCCTTGAACAGCTTGCGCAGCATCTCCGGTTCGCGCGTGGCGGGTCCGGTGGTGGCGAGGATTTTCACCTTGCGCCCCCGGGGATTGATCTGGGTGTAGTCGAGCTTCTCCATGGGCCCGAGCTATGGCACAGCTTGATTGCAAGACAAGGAAAAGCGCCCATGGATACGAATTCACCCGATCCCCTCGATGAATTGCCCGATGACGTAGCGGCGGCGGCATTCCGGCGGCTGGTGCGTCACCTGCGGCATCGCCACGATGCGCAGAACATCGAGTTGATGGGGCTGGCGGGATTCTGCCGCAACTGCCTCGCCGACTGGATCGCGGACGCGGGCTATCCGGGCGACAAGGTAGCGGCGCGCGAACTGATCCACGGCATGCCGCAAGATGAATGGAAAGCGACCCGCCAGACCCCGGCGACCGAGCAGCAGCTCGCCGCGATGGAAGCGAGCATCGCTAAGAACGCGCGCTAAATCCTTTCCAGCCGGTAGAGCTCGACCTCGCCGAAATTCTTCGCCAGCGCGCTCTTGCCGACCGAGCGAAAGCGGCAGTCGGTGCAGCCGTCGATCAGCAGCGCGGCGGCGAAGCTCTCGGTGCAATAGACCCCGCCCACCGGAGTGACCGGCTCGATCCGTGCGGTGCGGTTTACCTCGCCGCCATACCACAGCCGGTTGCCGGTGATGCGGTCGGTCCCGACCCAGATCGGACCGTAGTGCACCCCGATCCGCATACCCGCGACATCGCCGGGCGGGGTCAGCGCATCGGGCAGGTCCGCCAGCCGCGCTTGCAGCGACATGGC
>JBGSPZ010000326.1:0-2751 GCA_041738375.1 Parerythrobacter sp.
CGGGCAAAGCCGCGAGGCCTGGCTCGCCGATGGCAAGCCGCAGAATCCGGGGCGTTTGAACGACCTGCGCCACATTATCTACAAGCAGGCCGATGAGCCGTGGCGCCGCGCGCGCCGCAATCTCGGGCTGATGATGCGCGAAGGGTTGCTCAAGGAAAACATCGACGGCGAGGCGCTGCTCTGGGCGCACCAGCGCCTGCTCGGCCGCAGCGAAGACCGCCGCATCCTGATGGTCATCAGCGACGGCGCGCCGGTCGATGATTCGACGTTGAGCGTCAACAATGCGGGGTATCTCGAACAGCACCTGCGCCGGGTGATCGAATGGATCGAGAAGAGCTCGCCAGTACAGCTCGCCGCGATCGGCATCGGGCACGACGTGACACGCTATTACAAGCGATCGGTGACGATCATGGATGTCGAACAGTTGGGCGGGACGATTATCGAGCAGTTGGCTGGATTGTTTGAGGTGGAGGGGTGAATTGGTGCAGGCCTCTCTTTGGTCTCTTGTTCTTAGTCGCCGCGTCTCCGGCGACTGCTAACGAGCCACCCTGCTACGATCTCAAAGTCAGGGCGAAGGTTGTGGACGTTCTGCCCACATTGATTCCGCCAGAAAAAGCAAAGGGTGTGATTATCATCAGTTGGCCTTGGTTCGTCGATCTGAAAGTCACAAGGGTATTGGAAGGTGAAGGCTCGAAAGGACTCTATCCAGTATTGGCTGTTCTCCGTGGCGGGATGGGACCGGAGAAGAGAATATATTTTCTTCGGTCCAATACCATCGGCGGCTACAACTTGATCCGCACTTCAGACGAGAATGCGCTTGAGCGGTGCCAGCTTGGCGTTGCACCGGCAGAGCCTTTGATGTGGGATTTAACAGACAAAACAATCGAGGAATATCGCCGGGAAGCCGAGGAAAAGAGAGAGCGATATCTCGAAGAAGACGAGGATAGCGGGTCGAGCGCGCGGTCATCACCCACAACCTAGAAGCCGCGCAGCGCAGCACATCAGGGGGGAGCTACGAGTTCTAGGCCAGTATACATTGCCCAAATCACACTTCGTGTGATAAAGTATGCGCATGAGCAAGCTCGAACGCATCACTGTCACCATGCCCGAGGAAATGGCCGCCAAGCTGCGCGCGGCGGTCGAGGCGGGGGAATACGCCACCACCAGCGAGATTGTTCGGGAAACGATCCGCACATGGGCCTGCGAGCGCGACCGTGAAGACGCGGACAACGCGGCCATTCGCGCGCTGCTGGACAAGGCGAGGGCAAGTGGTCGTATTCCGGCTGACGAGGTTTTCGCGCGCGTGCGTGAACACGTCGCGAAGGTGGCCGCGGAAGAACTGGCGCGGCGCGGCGAGGCGTGAGCTTCAGACTTACGCCCGAGGCTGAAGCTGACCTCATCGGTATTTCCAACGAGATCGGTCGGGACAATCCAGAGCGGGCTGTCTCCTATGTCGAAGAGCTGCTGGATCGCACTTCCGAAGCTGCGGACAACCCCGGGCTTTTCCGGGTGCGGCCGGAATGGGGCCGCGCCATGCGCTGCGCCCGCCACGGCATTTATCTGATACTGTTCGAAATCGAAGAGGGAGGCGTGGTCGTGCTGCGCTATCTGCACGGCCGTCGCAACATAGCCCAGATCATGTCCGGGGAGGACCAATGAACGTCACCCAAGCCGTACAGTCGCGCCGCTCCGTGCGCGCATTCCTCGATACACCGGTTGAACGCGATACGATTACCCGCATACTCGAGAAGGCCCAGCGCTCGCCTTCGGGCGGGAATACCCAGCCGTGGCATGGCATCGTCCTGACCGGCGAACCGATGCAGGCGCTGTTCGACCGGGTGGCACAGGACCTGCCCAGGGGGCGTGAGGCGTTTGCGCCGGAGTACCACGTCTATCCGCCCGAACTCGACGGGGCCTACGAGCAGCGACGGCGCGGCGTGGGCGAGGACATGTACGGCGCGCTTGCCATCTCCCGCGAGGAAAAGGGCAAGCGGCTGATGTGGTTTGCCAACAATTTCCGCGCTTTCGGCGCGCCTGTTCTCATGCTGGTTCACACGCCGAAGTATATGGGCCCGCCGCAGTGGAGCGATATCGGGATGTGGCTCCAGACCATCGGCCTGCTGTGCCGCGAAGAGGGGCTCGACACCTGTTTTCAGGAGGCATGGGCGGTCTATTCGCCGCAGATCCGCGAAATGGTCGCTATTCCGGAGGATCACACATTCTTCTGCGGGGTCGCCATCGGCTATCGCGATCCCGATGCTCCGGTGAACAACTTCCCCGTCGCCCGCGCGCCGATCGACGAGAGCATCGCGTGGAACGGCTGGGACTGACCCAATTCGGGAATCGCCTGCGCTCGCGGCTGCAAACCGGGGCAAATCATTGGCGAGTGTCCAAAATTTCCTAGGTGCGACTCAATCGCGCCGTTAGGCTCCCCGGCATAAATACAAAAGTCACGGTGTCGCGAACGTAGGGCGGGAACGCATTCCCGCCCCTATTGCCTTGGGAAGGGGACGCCCACGTGACGCGGCGGAAAGCCATCATTTTTGCAGGCCTTATGGCCGGAACCTGTTTCGCGGCACCGGCCCATGCGCAGGGCCAGCCGCCGCAGGTGCGCGACAGTTTCCCGATCGGCAACGGCGAAGGCATTCAGTGCCAGGTGCAGGATCGCAGCGTCGGCAATCCCGCCAAGCAGACGATGTTCGACCGCCGCTGGGCGGTGGTGTGCCGCGACAGCTCGCGCCCGGTGGGCGA
>JBGSPZ010000117.1:0-9110 GCA_041738375.1 Parerythrobacter sp.
CGCCGCACCGGTACGACCTCGACCCCCAGCCCTTCGAGCCTTGGCCTGATCTGCTGCCCGATCGCGCCGAAGCCGAGCAACAAGGCGCGGGTGCCGGGCAGTTCGAGCTTGCCGGGGCTGTCGAGCAGCCATTCGTTTCGGTCCTGCGCGCGCACGACCTCGCGGTAACCCTTGGCGTGGACCAGCATCATCATGGTGACATATTCGGCGATGGCGATGGCGTTGATCCCGGCACCGTTGGTGACCTTGACCCCGCGCTGGTGGAGCAGGTCGAGCGGCAGGAAATCCAATCCTGCGTAGATCGAGTTGAGCCACTTGAGATTGGTCGCACGCCGCACCGCCTCGGCCATCGGTTCCTTCTCGTTCAGATCGAACCAGCCGATCTCCGCTTCGGGCGCGAGCGCGAACATCTCGTCAAGCGAGGCGAAATAGCGCGCATCGACCCCCGCAGGGATGCGGTGCTCGACCATCGGGCGGATCAGGGCGCTGAGTACGGCGGTGGGCATGGTGGGTTCCTATCTTGATCACAATCTGTGCCGGGCTTGCCGAACAGCATCAGCCGCTCCCGGGCCACCTCGACAATCGCCCCGGCAACCTCGTCAGGATCGGCGAAGATTTCGCCCGCTGGAATGCGCATCGTCTCGATCCGATGTTCGCGCAACCACGCATCGCGCGCGGCATCGCGGTGCGGCCGGTCGCCCATATCGTGGGCATCGCCGTCAATTTCGATCGCGAGATTCGCGCGCGCGCAGAAAAAATCGAGCACGAAGGGCCCTGCCGGATGCTGTTTGCGGAAGCGAATGCCTTCGCGCGATCCCTTGAGGCGCTGCCACAGCATTATTTCGGCAGGGGACATCTGTCGCCTGAGCGCCTTGGCGCGCCTGATGGTTCGTCCGGGCTTTGGCGGGCGGTTCACTTGGCCCCTCCGTCAGCGGCTTGCGCCGCTGCCACCTCCCCAACGCAAGTCGTTGGGGAGGACAAGGATAAGTATTGTGCCAGCCTCCCCATCGACTTGCGATGGGGAGGGGGACCGCCCGCACAGCGGGTGGTGGAGGGGCCTACCCCGCCGACAGCTTCCACTCCCAACCGAGCGGGTCGCCGTCCATCACCTCGACCCCCTTGGCCGCGAGTTCGTCGCGCAGCGCGTCGGAGCGGACGAAGTCCTTTGCCGCGCGGGCCTCCTTGCGCTCGGCCAGCGTGGCTTCGATCTCGGCCTCGGTAATCTGCGCGGACTTGGGGCGAATGCGGAGGTCGGCGCGGGTCAGGTCGAGAAGGTTGAGCCCAAGGACGGAGTCCATCATCATCGTACACGCGACTATGCTATCGACGAAAGCTGCTCCCTTGATGCCAATAGCTTCCTCGAAGGCGACCAATGCCTCAGCTGTGTTGAGGTCATCGGAAATGGAGCGTTCAAATCTCTCGAGCGCCTGTTTGGGTCGCTGTTCAAGACCATCTATAAGCTGCTGACGAGTTGCGTTCCTCAAACGTGCTTGCGCAGCATCGCTGCATGCTGCGAACGAACCAGCTACACTCATCACCATCCGCTTCAGTCGCACTAGCGCCGCCTCCAAGCCCTCCCACGAGAACTCCAGCTCGCTGCGGTAGTGCGCCTGCAGGCACATCATGCGGTAGGCGAGCGGGTGGAAGCCCTTGTCGACCAGCAATTGCAGCCGCAGGAACTCGCCCGAGCTCTTGGACATCTTGCCCGAGCGTTCGACCAGGAAGTTGTTGTGCATCCAGATCTTGGCGCCCGAATTGCGCGCGTCATCCAAACCGTTCGCGCAGCAATAGGCCTGGTTCTGCGCGATCTCGTTGGGGTGGTGGATTTCGCGGTGGTCGATCCCGCCGGTGTGGATGTCGAACGGGAAGCCCAGCAGCGCCTCGCCCATCACCGAGCATTCGAGATGCCAGCCGGGCGCGCCCTTGCCCCAGGGGCTGTCCCATTCCATCTGTCGCGTCTCGCCCGGCGGGGTCTTGCGCCAGATAGCGAAGTCGGCCGCGTTGCGCTTGCCCTCGACCGTCTCGATCCGGCCCTCTCCGTCTTCGGTCACCGCACGCGCCAGTCGGCCATAGTCGGCCACGGTCGAAACATCGAAATAGAGCCCGCTGTCCAGCTCGTAGCAGTGCTTGTCCGCGATCTTCTCGCCCCATGCGATCATCGCGGTCACATATTCGGTCGCGCGCGGGTGCTGCTTCGGCTGCACATTGAGCCGGGCCAGGTCGCGCTCGAAATCCTCCTGGTAGAACTTCGCGATGTCCCACGCGCTCTTGCCCTCGCGCGCGGCCATGCGCTCCATCTTGTCCTCGCCCTCGTCGGCGTCGGAGGTGAGGTGGCCGACATCGGTGATGTTGATCACATGGGTGAGCCTGTAGCCCTTCCACTGCAGCACCCGCCCCAGCGTGTCGACGAAGACATAGGCGCGCATATTGCCGATGTGCTGGTAGTTGTAGACCGTCGGTCCGCAGGAATAGACCCGCGCCTCGCCGGGGTGGACGGGCCGGAATTTTTCCAGCTGGCGGGTCAGGCTGTTGAACAGCTTGAGCGGGGTGTCGGTCATGGCAGCGCGCATTGCACGCGGGTTTGGCCGGCGGTCAAGGCGTTAGCGTCTATTCGGCCGCCTCCGCGATGCACGAACCGTCTTCGTCCTGCTCGCATTCCTCGTCCTCGTCGCTGCCGAAGTCCCACAGGTCTTCGTTGCCTGCGCCGGTCACCGGCTCGTCGATCAGCGGGTCGTCGCTCCGCAGCGGATCCTCGCGCAGTTCGACCAGCGTGGTGTCGATCGTACCGCCGGTCGGCGAGTCGCCATCGAACTGGTCGTCGAGCAGGTCCTGCAGCGGATCGCTGCTGGATCCGTCCGAATGCGAGGTGACCGTGCAGCTCGACGGGTTGGCGATCAGGCAGCCGTTGATGGTCGAGGCCGGATCGAAGGCGGTGTTGATGGTCGTCACCGCGATGGCCGAGACTCCCGTGCTGCCGTTGACGATCCCGTTGATCACGATCGGCAGGTTGGGATCGACCAGATCGTTGATCGTCAGGCTGTTCACGGTGAAGCCACGCCGGTCGTCGAACGCCGTGCCGGGGGCGGTGTTCTGGATGAACACCTGGCTGTCGGTCGTCCCGATGCTCAGCCGGTCGGCGCGGATGACCCCGTCGGGGCGGTCCACCCCGTCGTTCTGTGCCAGCCGGTCATCGATATCCGCCAGCGACAGCCCCTCGATCGCCGCCAGTGCTTCGGGCGTGACCGCAAGGAAATTCGATGCCACCGCGACGATCGAGCCCGCCAGCCCGCTGTTGCCGTCGAGCACGAACAACCCGCCGCTGGCCAGATCGATCAGGATCGTCTCGTCCGCACTGAGCTGCAACTGCGTATCCGCAGTTGCGCCGGTAACCGTGAGATTGCCGACAATCTCGATCTCGCCATCGGACTCCAGACGCAAGATGCCGTCCTGGCCGATGTTGTTGCTGGTGGCGGAACTGCCGCTACCAGCGACGACATCGAGGTCGTCGATGGTGAGCACTGCGCCGGCCGAGCTCGACCCCGACACGCCGAAACTGACCTCGCCGGCGCTGAACACGCGCGCGAACTCGGCTTTGTCGAGCCGATATCCGCTCGTAGCGCTGCTTTCCCCGCCCAGTGTCGCTTCGGTGGTCAGCGGGGTGAAGACGATCGACTCCGTACGGTTCGCCTCGCCGAGCGAGCCACTGGCGCCGATGGCAATATCCCTCGAGATCACCTCGATCGTTGTGCCGCCGGCGGCCGCCTGCAGGTCGACCAGATCGCCTGCCCGAATGCGCAGATCGCCGGTCGCCGAAACCCGGTCGCGCACCACCACATCGACTGCCGCAAAGATATCGACGTCTGAGCCGCCGGTGACCCGCTGGGTGCCCTGTGTCCCGGCAGGCGATGGGACGAACCCGCCCGAATTGGTATTGCTGATCGTCGCGGTCCCCCCCGTGCTGTAAAGCCGGATGTCGCCCGGAGCGTCGGCGCGTTCGACATCGAGATCGCCAGTGGTCTCGATATCGATGGTCGAAATGGTAGCTTCCGCCTGCACCGTCAGATCGTGTCCCGAACGCAGGAAGATGCTCTCGCCGGTGGTCTGCACGAAGTTGTCGAGAATGATGTCTTCGGTCACTCTGACGTCGCCGCTGGACGAGTTCAGCGTGGCTTCGACCCCGCTCAGCACGCGCAAGGTGATGCCCTGATCGCCGACGAGGAACACCCCGCCCGGATTGGTGTTGGCGCTGTCCACCGTATCCACGGCGATCGCATCGGAGGTCTCGACCTGGATCGACGATCCGGCGCGCAGCAGCTCGCCGCTGACCGGTCCGCCTGCCCCGATGCCGATATCGCCATTGGCCGAGACGGTATCGAACGAGACCAGCCCGGCAGCATCGATGGTTACGTTCCCGGCCGAGGAGAACAGCTGCCCGATGACCGAACCGTCGAGCGAAGCCACCCGCATAGTTCCGACCGAGAGCAGGTCGCCGGTGCCCTGGATATCGCCCGTGGCCACGAAATCGAGCTCGCCACCGGAGGTCGCACCTCCATGGGCGATGCTGCCGCCAGCGGTCACGATCAGGTCTCCGCCTGTAGTCGCGTTCGGGAAGACAACATCGCCGCCTGCGTCGACCACCAGGCTGCCCCCGATCGTCGCCGGCCCGGTCAGGTTGATCGCGCCGGTCGCAACGAGGCTGCTCGCCCCGGTTCCTGCATCGATCGCGCCGCCGGCGATATTGCCGTTGCCCCTGACGGTGTTGGAGGTGGTCGCTGTGAGCAGTTCAACAGTCGAACCTGCATCGAGGCTGGCAAACTGGATCTCGCTCCCCTGCACGTCGATCAGGCCGCCCGCGCTGGAATTGCCGAGATTGACAATATTGCCCGCATTGATGAGGATATTGCCGCCGGTGATGATTGAGTTCAGCCCGGTTGTGAAATCGCCCGTCACATTGGCCACGAGATCATCGGCGATCTGTGCCTCTTCGACGAACACGTTGCCGGTGATCGTGAAGGTGCCGTTGCTGCCGATTTCCTCGCCCTGGGGATTGTCCCCCGTGGCTTCCATCCGCGCGATCGAGATGTCGCCGGAGCCGAGGAACAGGATGTCGTCACCCGCAACAAGTTCGTTGAGATCGGCACCGTTGGCGGTCTGGACGAACAGGTCGACGCCCGATTCGATGCGGCCCGGCGACGTCACTCCACCGCTGGTGGCGACGAGCTGGATACCTCCGCCCGAAGTGGCGTTGCCCAGCGCGATGCTTGCTCCATTGATCCTCAGACCCGAAGCGGCAAAGAGATCGCCGGTGAGCGAGACAGACTGTACGGCGCTTACCACCAGCTCGCCATTCGCATCGATTTGCCCGGTCCCGCTTACATCGCCGCTGCGGGCGACGAGCGAAACATTGCCATTGGTGATGGTCGAGTTGCCGAGCTGAACACTCGCACCCTCCGCGAAGAATGTGTTGGTGCCGACCGAGTTTCCGGTCAGCGTGATCGCACCGGCTGCGTTGAGTACCGCAAACCGCCCTGTGTTCAGCCCGCCGCTGGTGATCGACCCGGCATCGGCGATGACCTGGACACCGTCCGCCGTGATCGTGCCCGAAATCGCGATATCGCCGCCGTCGGTCGCGCGGATCAGGCTGTCGCCAAACCCGGCGGTCACCGTTTGCCCGGTGATGTCGCCGTTCCCGATCGGGGGCGACTGCGGGTCTCGCGCAGTGACGAGTGTCACCGTCTGTCCGGCAGCAACGCTGACGAAATCGATCTGCTGTGCCGTCACATCGACCAGCCCGCCCGCGCTCGAATTGCCGAGACCGGCGATGCCGCCCGCAGCGATGACGATGTCGCCCCCGGTGATGATCGAGTTCAGCCCGGTAGTGAAATCGCCGCCCGCGGTTGCATCAAAGTTGCCGCTCGCTTCGGCATGGTCGGCGAAGATATCGCCGCCCGCGGTGATGGTGAAATCGCCGCCCTCTGCGGCAAGCGAACCGAAGGCCACATTGGCAGCTGCGGCGAGGGCGATCCCGCCGCCGACGGTAACCGTGCCGTCGCTGGAAATGTCGCCTGCCGTCGCCGTCAGGGAAAGATCGCCGCCTACGGAGCCATTGTTGAAGGTGACCGAAGCCCCGGTGATGCTGGTGTCGCCGCCGCTAATCGCATTGGTGAGAGTTGGCGTGCCGCTGGCAACGATGGTAATGTCGTTGGCAGCGTCGACCACCCCGAAGCTTGCATTGCCCGAGGTCGCCTGCGCCCCGACCGAGCCGCCCGAGGTGACGTTTCCGAGGTCGATCGACAGCGCCACCAGATCGACATCGCCATCGCTGTCAATGTCGCCGCTGCCGCCGTTGTTTCCGATCGTCCCGTTCGCCGCACTCAGGGTGATCGCATTGGGCGAGGTGAGCGCGTTAAAGCGGATATCGGTGCTGCTGGTGATGTCGATCAGCGCCGCATTGCCGGTGTCGAAGGCGACGCTCCCCGCATCGAGCGAGAGGGTGCCGCCTGCATCGAGGTTGCCGCCGTCGAGCACGCCCGGGGTGGTCATCACGATATCGCTTGCCGCACTCGCGCTGCCGAAGCTGATATCGCCCCCGGCAGCGACGGTGAAGCTTCCGCCATTCGCGGCGAGATCGCCGAAGCCGACATTGCCAATGGCGTCGAGGGCGATGCCCCCGTCCACCGTCACCGCGCCGTTGCCGTCGATGTCGCCATCGGTGGCGGTCAGCGAGAGATTGCCGCCGATCGTGCCATTGTTGAAGGTGACAGAAGCCCCGGTGATGCTGGTATCCCCTCCGCTGATTGCATTGGCGAGAACAGGCGAGCCCGCCGCATTGACGGTTATGTCGTTGACTGCATCGATCGTTCCGAAGCTGGCATCGCCAACGGTCGCATTCGCTACGACCGAACCGCCCGAGGTGATGTTGCCCACCGCGATTTCCTGGGCATCGAGCGTTACATCGCTGTCGCTCTCGATATCGCCCGATCCGGTGTGCGCCGCAATCCGGCCATTCGCAGCGACAAGCTGGATAGGGCTGGACGATTGCAACAGGTCGAACAGGATGTCGCTCGCACTGGTGAAATCGATCGTCGCGGCATTCGCGGTGCCGATCGCGATGAAGCCGCCGTCGAGCCGCAGCGATCCGGCAAACAGGTCGCCCCCGCTGATCGAACCGGGCGCGGTCAAAGTAAGGTCGCTGCCCGCCTGCAGGCCGGAGAAGGAGACATTGCCCTGCGATTCGACAGTCAGCGTATCGCCTGCGGTTGCCGAACCGATCTGGACATCCGTGCCCGAGACGATCCCGATCTGCCCGAAAGCAAAAATGTCACCGACCGAAACGAAGCCGCCGTCGAGATCGATGTTGTTTGCGCTGCCCGTGAAGCCGAGCTGGACCAGACCGGGTGCGGTGAGGATGATATCGGTGCCCGGCACGTTCGCCACGCCGATATCGATATTGCCCCCGGCGTCGAAGTTTGCGTCGCCCTCTCCGATCGAAAGCGTTCCGATGGTGATGTTGTTCGGTACCGAGTAGAAAGCCTCGGTATCACCCGCGACCTCGGCTACCGTGGTCAGTTGGCCCCCGGTATCGATGACCGAAGCCGAAAGGCTGTCCCCCACGGTGATCCCGATATCGGTATCGCTCACCAGCGAGCCACTGCCCACCAGGCTGCCACCCGCTGCGATGAGGATCTGGTTGCTGGAGATCGCTGCGTCGCGCAGGTCGACATTGCCCTGGGTGCTCTCGACACTGAACAGGTCGGCGGCATTGAGCGTGGTCGCGATGCCATCGGTGCCCATCACGATATCGTTGCGGGTGGTGATGAGGATCTGGTTCGCGTCAACCGTGCCTTGCTGCACGATCAGCTGGATAACGTCGTTGTTGCTATTCTGCCCAATCTCTATGACGTTGTCCGCCGATATGCTTCCGAGGCAGATATTGCCTTGCAGGCAGTTCGCCGAGAGCAGCCCGCCGTCATCATCCTGCGGCACACCGTCTGCCGGCGCATCGATGATATCGAAAGCCATCGAACTGGCGGTGAAGCTGCCGTCGAGCCCGTCGATTGCATTGCCCCGCGCAATAATCGCGCCCGCGTTGGCGTCGAGCGATCCGTCGACCACGATCGATGCGATCGAGCCTGGTGGCGAGGTCAGGAATCCGGAGAGGGCTCCGGCGAACAGGTCCATATAGGCCCTGCCGCCGAACGGATCGGCGGGGTCGGGCGGGGTCGACGGGCTGCGCGCCGCGATGAGGCTTGCACCGCTCTCGACGATAATGTCGCCGCCGGTGCCGACCGACAGAAGATCGTTGGCGACCGTCGTCGATCCGGCGAGGAACCGCGCCTCGCCGCCGGTGAAGATGATAATGTCGGAATAGGAATCGACCGTACCCGCAATCTCCACGCGGCTGTTCGGGTCGTACTGCGAACTGCCGAAGGGATCGCGGCCGGCCTCGATCAAAATACCGCCGAAATTGGCTGGGCCTTGCGGGCCAGTGGCGATCGCGTTGTTAACAAAGGCGTTCTGCCCGGCGACGATCTGCAGATTGGGCACTGCGCGGACGTCGTCGACGCTCACATCGCCGCGCGCGAGCAGGGACACCTCGCGGCCGGAAATGATCGATCCGGGTTGCGCGTCGAAATTGCCGCCCGCCAGCGCGAAAATATTTCCGCTGTTCTCGAGCGAAATCGTACCGCCGCCATTGTTCGCGTGCGTGACGATGATGTCACCGCCCGCGAAAAGCGAACTTGAGCCGCCTACAAGCAATTGGCCATCGTCGTCGAAGTTCAAGAGAATGTCGCCCGAGACATCCGCGCTCACATTGCCCGTCACGGTAATCGGCCCGCTGCCGCTGCTGATGGTGAGCGAAGGATAGCCCGACGTTGTGGCGTTGCCGTTCGCCAGCACGGTCAGCGAACTCATGCTGATAAGACCCAGCGGATCGACCGAGGCATCGGTGATCGTCACCTGCCCGCCCAGCGCGATGCCCTGGAACGTTCCGCCGCCCGCCAGCGATGTCGCATCGATCAGCAGATTGCCGAGCGTGATGATCCCGGGGCTGCCGTCCTGCGTTTCGACCGATGGCGTGCCGCCGAACGCATTGCCGCCGTTGCCGC
>JBGSPZ010000132.1:0-5205 GCA_041738375.1 Parerythrobacter sp.
GGCGCGACCACGGCGATCCTGGCGGATGGCGTATGGCGCGAGGAAGCGGAGATTTTCGCCCGCGTCCTGCTGCTGTTCGACGATGCCGCCCGCGAAGCGGCACGCCCGGCATGGCGGCAATTCGACGCGCGCGAAGGGCTGGAGCGCGAGTTCTGGGAACTCGAAAACGGCAAATGGAAGCGAAAGTTGTGATCGCGCGAAGTGGGAGAGTGATGATGCGGAACCGGATTGCAGTCGTTGGCCTGACCTTGGCACTCGCTGCCTGCGGATCGAGCGATACGGTGACCGTCGAGGATCGGGACGGCTCCACCGCCGAAATCTCGACCTCCGATAGCGGCGGTACACAAACGACGACGATCGAAGCCAAAGACGGCATCGCGACGATCCGCAGCGGCCCGGATACCAGCGCTGACCTGCCACTCGGCTTCAAGCTCTACCCCGGTGCCGAAGTGCTGACGTCCACCACCTTCGACCAAGGGGGCGAGAATGGTGCGCTGCTCTCCTTCACCAGCGATGCCACGCCCGATCAGCTGATCGCCTTCTACCGTAAAGCGGCCGAAAGCGCGGGGATCACGATCGAGATGGAACTGACGACCGACAATTCGAAGATCATCGGCGGAAAGGGCGCGAAGGACACCACCTTCTCCTTCAGCACGGTTCCCGGCCCCGACGGCAAGACGCAGGGACAGCTCATGATCGGCTCGGGCGGCTGAATCACCCGTGCTGCCCGCAATGCGAGCCTCTTGCGCAATCGCGGGGGCGGGGCTAGGGGCGCGCGCAAGAAATTTGCCATCAAATCCCCCTGTCTAAGGAACTCCCCATGGCGGTCACCCGCACCTTTTCGATCATCAAGCCCGATGCCACCCGCCGCAACCTGACCGGCGCGGTCACCAAGATGCTGGAAGAGGCCGGCCTGCGCGTCGTCGCTTCGAAGCGCATCCACATGAGCCGCGAACAGGCCGAAGGCTTCTACGCGGTGCACAAGGAACGCCCCTTCTTCGGCGAACTGGTCGATTTCATGATCAGCGGGCCGGTGGTCGTGCAGGTGCTCGAAGGCGAAAACGCCATGCAGGCCAACCGCGACATCATGGGCGCCACCAACCCCAAGGATGCCGCCCCCGGCACCATCCGCGCCGAATTGGCCGAAAGCATCGAAGCCAACACCGTCCATGGTTCGGACTCGGACGAGAATGCCGCGATCGAAATCGCCTATTTCTTCAGCGAAGACGAAATCGTCGGCTGATCGGCGGCATAACCGGGGCTTACTGCCCGGTCGTGCGCTTTACGCAGGCAACATAATCGCTCTCGTTCAAGGCATCGAGGGCGCAGGCGAAATAGGGCCAGTCGCCGTATCCACCCGGGATGCTGCGGCCGGCCCGGTAGCTGGTGGTGAAGGTTTTGCGTGCGTTGCCGCTGCCGGACCGAATGTCGGACGCAGCGATTTGCAAATTCGCTGCCGTGTAGCCGTTCAATCCGTATCCCGTTGAGAACCTGTACAACGTGCCCCAGGTGGCGCTGGTGGGTGAGATGCCGGGACCCGAATTCACCAGATAGTGGACCGTATAGTCCGTGGTTTCGGCCGTCGCCGTGTCATAGGCTGCGACGGTGAAGGTCGGATTGTTGCTGTTGTAGGTGGTGACCGAAGGCGCCATGCGAATGGCGAGATAGGGTCCGCTCGCGTCGGCAAGGACGCGGAATTCGTCCATATGCGTGTGCCCGGCAAAGCCGCCCGCGAGCCGGTTCCTGTAACCGGCAAGGGTCGTTTCGAAGGTGCTTTCCCACTGCGCACCGGTGCACCACATGGGCGAAGTCCCCACACCGGAGGGCTTGTGGTCATGCCCTGAATAGCCGTCCATTCCGGGCGGGATATGCATCAGCAGCGTCACCTTGTTCGAAGTGCTCGACAGGGCTGCATCGAGATACTTCTGCTGCGCCTCGCCCGCAGCGGTGTTGCGCGGCAGACTGCAGGCAGGACCGGCGAAACTGGGATAGTTCTTCGACCAGAACACGCTCAGCACAAGGAAGTCGTGGTTGGGCACGGTCGGATGCGGCAAGGTGTAGTAGCCGCCTTGCTTGAAATCGGCGAGTGCTTGCGGGCTTCCGCTGACGCCGGGCATGCTCGCGGCCACGGCATCGAGGAATGCGCCATCCTGTTGCAGCGCGTAGTCGCCTATCCCCGAGTCGTTGTTGCCCAGCGCCGCGATGATTGGCACGCTGGGGAAATGCTGTTCGATCATCAGATTGACGAAGGCGACGGTGTCTGCTGCGAATTGCGACGGGTTCGCGATGCCGCCCGACCGGTAGGCATCGGCAATGAAGTCATGCTCGAGATAGTCGCCGGTGTAGAGGATGTAATCGTAGACACCCGCCTTTGCCGCAGCTTCGAGGGTGGCCTTGAGGAGATAGTAGTTGGTGTCCACGCTCCCCTGGTAGGTCAGCGTGCCGTCGCCCTGGGTGGAGAGGATCGCTTCCCACTGGTCGACGGGTGCCGCCTCAAGCTGCCGGGCCAGCGCGCGGACCGCCGCATTGCGCTTGTCCTCCGCTGCCTGCCGGTCCTGCCCGGCCAACCCGTCGTCGAGCGGAGGGAGATAAAGCGGATCGAGATGGATATCGCTGAGGTGGAGGTAGGTGCCGATCAGCGCCGGAGCAGCATGTGCTTGCAGCGCAGCGGCCGGCTCTTCGGCAGCTGCCGGGGCGCCTGAGAAAGCCAGCGTTAGCCCTGCAGCCGCGAGCACTCGGAATAGTTTTCTTCCCCACCATTCAATCATGCCCAATACCCCCGTTTGCCAGATCGGACCGGAATTGCGGATTGAACCGGGGCGGTATTGCAAGAAAGCGGCACCGCTCCGGCTTTTCTTGGGTGGTGCTAGAACTCGTCCGCGATATCCATCAGCCGGCTGGCGCTTTTCGGCGCGACCTGCCGCCAGCTGTGGGCAAGCCAGTCGGCGATGCTGTCCCAGTCGACATCAGGGCGGTTGAGGATCACCCCGATCCAGCCGCTTGCACCGTAATAGGCGGGCTTGTGGTAGGCTTCGGGCTGCGCCTCCACCAGGCCTTCCAGCTCGTCCATGCTGCTGCATTTCACCAGCAGCGAGATTTGCGGCGTGCCGTGGTGCCGGTCGGCGAAATAGGCGAAGAACTTGCCCGTTTTCTCGCTCCCGACGCGGAAACCGGGGGAGCCGTGGCTCTCGCGCTCATGGGTCTGCGGCAGCGCCAGCGCGAGCTCGCGCACGCGGGCGAGCAGATGCACCGGATCGTTCCCGCGCGAGACGTAGTCCGCCAGCACGCGCGGGTAGAGCTGGTGTTCGGCGATCCGCACCCGCTCGGCAAGGCTATCGGGTGTATCGCCCGGCCGGATTGCAACCTCGATCTGGCCCAGCGCTTCGCCCGAATCGAGTTCTTCGGTGACCAGATGGACGGTCGCCCCGGCATGGCTGTCTCCGGCCGCAATGGCCTTCCCAAAAGTGTCGAGACCGGGATACTTCGGCAACAGCGAGGGGTGGATATTGAGCATCCGTCCGGTCCACCGGCGGACGAAACCTTCGCTCAGGATGCGCATGTAGCCGGCGAGGACGATGTATTCGGCTTTGGCTGCCTTGGCTTCGTGCTCCAATGCGGCATCGTGCTCGGCGCGCGCCATGCCCTTGTGCGTCAGCGCAAAGGTGGCAACGCCCTCGGCCTCGGCAATTTGCAGGCCGTCCGCAGCGGGATCGTTCGAAGCGACCAAGACGATCTCATAGGGGCAGTCCGGCAGGCGGCTGGCATAGAGCAGCGCGGCCATGTTGGTGCCTTTGCCCGAGATGAAGACGGCGGCGCGGGCTTTGGTCATCGCAGGCGCCTTTCTTCGTCATGCTGAACGTGTTTCAGCATCCATCTCGCCGCCTGCGCCATCCGCGCGTGGGGCGAAATAGACCCTGAAACGAGTTCAGGGTGACGGTGATCATTAAGCGAAATGTTGCGCGCTCCAGTCGCCCTTCGCCGACCAGGTTCCGGCAGAGCCGCGCACGGTGCAGCCGCGCCCGCCGGGCTCAATCCGCCCGACGCGCAGCACGGTCTCTCCAGCAGCTTCGAGCATGGCGGTGACATCGGCAACATCGCCTCCCGCGACCGCCAGCACCATGCCCACGCCGCAGTTGAAGGTGCGCGCCATTTCCTCGGGCTCGATATTGCCCTGTGCCTGCAAGAACGCCATCAGCCTCGGCTGCTCCCAGCCGTCCGCATCGACCAGAGCATGCGCGCCGTTGGGCAACACGCGCGGGATGTTTTCCAGCAGCCCGCCGCCGGTGATATGTGCGAGTGCGGCGATCCGGCCGTTGCGGATGGGTTCGAGCAGGCTCTTCACATAGATCCGCGTGGGTTCAATCAATATGTCGATCAGCAGGCGTTCCTGCTCGAACAGGGCCGGGCGGTCGAGCTTCCACCCCTTGTCCGCCGCCAGCCGCCGCACCAGCGAATAGCCGTTCGAATGCACGCCCGAACTGGCGAGGCCGAGCAGGACCATGCCAGGGGCGACCTTCTCGCCGGTCAGCTGCTGCCCGCGCTCCACCGCACCGACGCAGAAGCCGGCGAGGTCGTAGTCGCCCTCGGCATACATCCCCGGCATTTCCGCCGTCTCGCCGCCGATCAGCGCGCAGCCCGCCTGTTTGCAGCCCTCGGCGATGCCCGCGATAACCCGTTCCGCCACGCCGGTCTCCAGTCTGCCGGTGGCGAAATAATCGAGGAAGAACAACGGCTCCGCGCCCTGCACTATCAGGTCGTTGACGCACATGGCGACGAGATCGATCCCGACGGTGTCGTGCCGGTCATGGTCGATTGCGAGCTTCAGCTTGGTGCCCACGCCGTCGTTGGCGGCAACCAGCAGCGGGTCCCTGTATCCCGCAGCCTTGGGATCGAAGAACCCGCCGAAGCCGCCAAGCTCGCTGTCCGCCCCCGGTCGTGCGGTGGCCTTTACCAGCGGGCCGATCGCCTTGACCAGCGCATTGCCCGCCTCGATCGAGACGCCAGCACCCGCATAGGTGTAGCTTTCCGGCGACGTATCTTCCGACATGCGCACAGGCTTTAGTCATTCGCGCTTGGATTTCCATGACTGTTTCGGCAAAAGGCGGCGAGTTTTCCCCGATGGCCCTTTCTTTCCCCACCTCCGGCCCCGCGCGCCGCATTGTGATCGTCGGCACGGTGCTGCTGGCGCTGCTCGCGGCGGTGTTG
>JBGSPZ010000135.1:0-9648 GCA_041738375.1 Parerythrobacter sp.
CTCGCCCTGCCACACCAGCGCGGATGCGCCCACCGTCCGCCCCTCTTCGACCACCCGCTCGAGGAAGGCTGCAATCTGCGCGCAATCGGGGCGGTAGGGGTCCGTCTGCGCAGCGGCAGGCTGGGCCAGCAGGCTACCGGCGATCAGTGTCACGGTAAAAGCAAAGGTCGAACGCTTCATGGCACCTCTCCAGCAAGGCGAAGCTAGCTGGAATACGGCGCAGGGCAAGCGCTCAACCGCCAAACACCACCGTGCGCCGGCCATTGAGCAAAACCCGTTCCTGCAGGTGCAACCGCACCGCTTCGGCCAGCACACGGCTTTCGATGTCGCGGCCCTTGCGGACCAGGTCCTCCGGGCTGTCGGCGTGGGTGATCGCCTCGGCATCCTGGTGGATAATCGGGCCTTCGTCGAGATCGCGGGTGACGTAATGCGCGGTCGCGCCGATCATCTTGACCCCGCGGGCGTGCGCCTGATGATAGGGTTTGGCGCCCTTGAAACCGGGCAGGAAACTGTGGTGGATGTTGATGCAGCGCCCGGCGAAATGCGCCGCCTGTTCGTCCGACAGGATCTGCATATATCGCGCCAGCACCACCAGCTCGGCATCGGTTTCCGCCGCGATCGCGCGGACCTGCGCTTCCTGTGCGGCCTTGGTTTCGGCGGTCACCGGCAAGTGGTGGAACGGCAGGTCGCCGATGTCGGTATGCCGGATGCTCTCGCGCGGGTGGTTGGAGACGATCGCCACCGGGTCCATCGCCAGCTCGCCGATGCGCCAGCGATAGAGCAGGCTGGCGAGGCAATGGTCGAACTTGCTGACCAGGATCATCACCCGCCGCGGCCGGTCGCGCAGCGCGAGCTTCCACTCCATCCCGAACCCGGCGGCGAGCGGGGCGAATTCGGCCTTCAGCACCTCTCGCGACACCACGCCCGGATCGAACTCGACCCGCATGAAGAAGGCGTCGCTCTCCCGGTCGTTGAACTGCTGCGCCTCGAGCACATTGCCGCCGCGCTCGAACAGGAACCCGGTCACCCGCGCGGTGATCCCCGGCCGGTCGGCGCAGGAGAGGGTGAGGACGAGGGCGGCGGTCATGGTCAGCTCTTACCTAACGGATCGATTCCCGATGGGCCAACCACCAGTCGCATTGCTCAGGCGTATAACCGAGCAACATGCCTTCTTGCCGCTCGTCTTTGGCGGTCCACGGCTCATGCTTCGACTTCAAGTCCCACATTGAGTCGATCCGGTGTTCCTCGCCTGGCAAAGCAAAAAAGACATGGTGCCAGCGGTCAACCTTTACATCCGTCCAGACGTTTGGGCTGAAACGGTCGGATCGAATGATCCTTCCTACAGCGACATGCCGATCAAAGAGGCGAAAGTACCGCTTAAGAGCCGGCGGGAAAGAGCCCTGCCCATCCACGAAGTATGCAAGCGGCTTCTTCCCCGAAAGCATCAGGCCAAGTTCCCGATTGGTATGGATCAGGTACGGCGTCGGCGACATTGTGAGCTCAGCGCCGGCTCAGCGCCTCTTCGCTCTGCGTCATCAGCTTGGCGATGATGTCGGCGACCGGCTCTTCTTCCTTGAGCATGCCGACCGACTGGCCGGCCATGACCGATCCGTTCTCGACATCGCCGTCGATCACCGCGCGGCGCAGCGCGCCGGCCCAGTAGTGCTCGATCTGCAGCTGTGCCTCGCCCATTTCGATACTCCCGGCGTCGAGCAGCTTGGCGACCTCGATCTGCTTGGCGGTGAATTCCTCGGTGCCCTTGTTCTTGAGCGCGCGGACCGGGATCACCGGCAGGCGCGGATCGACCTGCACGCTGGTGACCGCGTCGCGCGCATTGGCGCGGAAGAAGGCCTGCTTGAAATTGGGGTGCGCGATCGATTCCTTCGCGCAGGCGAAGCGGGTGCCGAGCTGGACCCCGACCGCGCCCATCTCCAGATAGCCCGCGATCGCCTGCCCGCGCCCGATCCCGCCGGCGACGAACACCAGGTGGTCCTCGCCCAGCTCGGGCAGGAATTCCTGCGCCAGCACGCTGGTCGAAACCGGGCCGATGTGCCCGCCTGCTTCCATCCCCTCGATCACCAGCGCATCGCCGCCGCTCCGCAGCAGCTTCTTCGCCAACGCCAGCGTGGGGGCGAAGACGATCACCTTGGCACCGAAAGCCTTGATCGCCTCGACGCTGCCCTTGGGCGGGATGCCGCCCGCCAGCACTACATGGGTAACGCAGTGCTTCGCGCAGACTGCGATCAGGTCGAACAACTGCGGGTGCATGGTGATGAGGTTGACGCCGAACGGCTTCGCGGTCAGCGCCTTGGTTGCGGCGATCTCGCCGTCGAGCAGCTCGGGCGTCATCGCCCCGCAGGCGATCACCCCGAAGCCGCCCGCATTGCTGATCGCGGAGACGAGGTTGCGCTCGCTGACCCAGCTCATCGCGCCGCACAGGATGGCGGTCTCGGAACCCAGGAAGTCGATCCCGCGCTGCATCAACGCGGTGGTTTTCGGATATGCTGTCATGGCAGCCGCGCTTAGGCGCGGGCGCGCCCCGTCGCAAGCCCTGCACGATGCGGCGCGCGCGTCATCGATATGCAACTCAACCGATTACTATCTGACAATTAATCGATTGGACTAATCACCGGATGCAGGCCATCTGACCATCATAGAACCAATCTCCAGGAGGATTCGACATGGATATGAAAACCGGCGAAATGAGCGGCGGCTGCCCGTTTACTGGCGATGGCGGCACTCGCAGCCTGCTCGGCCGCACCAACCGCGACTGGTGGCCCGATGCGCTCAACCTCGAAATCCTTGTCGCCGGCGGCAAGAACCCCGACCCTTACGGTGACGATTTCAACTATGCCGAAGCGTTCAACGCGATCGACTACAACGCGCTCAAGGCCGACCTGACCGCGCTGATGACCGACAGCCAGGACTGGTGGCCGGCGGACTACGGCCACTACGGCCCGTTCTTCATCCGCATGGCATGGCACGCCGCGGGTACCTATCGCACCGGTGACGGGCGCGGCGGTGCATCGAGCGGGCAGCAGCGCTTTGCCCCGCTCAACAGCTGGCCCGACAACGGCAATCTCGACAAGGCGCGCCGCCTGCTGTGGCCGATCAAGCAGAAATACGGCAAGCACATCAGCTGGGCCGACCTGTTCATCCTCACCGGCAATGTCGCGATCGAATCGATGGGCGGCCCGGTGTTCGGCTTCGGCGGCGGCCGCAAGGACGTGTTCGAGCCCGAGACCGTCTATTGGGGCACCGAAGAGCAGTGGGTCAACGAAGGCGTTGCCACCCGCATCCTGCCCGATGAGGGCAAGGCGCTCGAAACTCCGCTGGCCGCGATCCAGATGGGCCTGATCTACGTCAACCCCGAAGGCCCGGGCGGCAATCCGCACGATCCCGAAGGCATGGCGCGCGATATGCGCGAAACCTTCGCCCGCATGGCGATGAACGACGAGGAAACCGTTGCCCTGACCGCCGGTGGCCACGCCTTCGGCAAGGCGCATGGCGCCAAGCCGGCCGACAATTTCGGCGGCGCACCCGAGAGCGAGCATCTCGCGCTGATGGGCTTCGGCTGGCTGACCGACAAGGACGAGATCGGCAAGGGCCACATCACCACCTCCGGCATCGAAGGCGCGTGGACCCCGAACCCGACCCAGTGGGGCAACGATTACTTCCGCCTGCTGTTCAAATACGAGTTCGAGCTGGTGCAGAGCCCGGCCGGCGCGAACCAGTGGCAGCCGATCAATCAGGAAGAGGCCGACATGGCGCCCGATGCTCGCGACCCGAGCAAAAAGGTCCCGACCATGATGACCACCGCCGACATGGCGCTGAAGCGCGATCCGGAATATCGCAAGATTTCGGAGCGCTTCCTCAACGATCAGGCCGCGCTCGACGATGCCTTTGCCCGCGCTTGGTTCAAGCTGACCCACCGCGACATGGGGCCCAAGGCGCGTTACCTCGGCCCCGAAGTGCCGTCGGAAACGCTGATCTGGCAGGATCCGGTCCCCGCCGGCACTACGCCGTCGGACGCAGCGGTCGCCGAGTTCAAGGGCAAAGTTCTCGCCAGCGGGCTGACTGTCGGCGAGCTGGTCAAGGCGGCGTGGGCTTCGGCCTCGACCTACCGCAATTCGGATCACCGTGGCGGTGCCAACGGCGCGCGCGTCCGGCTTGCCCCGCAGAAGGACTGGAAGGTCAACGATCCGGCGGAACTGGCCAAGGTGCTCGCCAAGCTCGACGAGCTGCGCGGCGGGCTGTCGATGGCCGATGCTATCGTGCTGGCAGGGGCCTCAGCGGTCGAAAAGGCAGCCAAGGACGGCGGCTACGACGTCAGCGTCGAGGTGACCACCGGTCGCGGCGACGCCACCGACGAGCACACCGACGCTGCCAGCTTCGAGCCGCTCGAGCCGCTGGCCGACGGCTTCCGCAACTATCTCAAGACCAAGGCAAGCGTGAAGACCGAAGACCTGCTGATCGACCGCGCCCACCTGCTCGGCCTGTCGATCCCCGAGATGACCGCGCTGGTCGGCGGGATGCGTGCGCTGGGTGCGGTCAGCACGCATACGGAGCATGGTAATCGCATCGGCGTGCTGACCGATCGCCCGGGCGTGCTGTCGAACGATTTCTTCGCCAACCTGCTGTCGATGAACACCGAATGGTCGGTGGTCGACGACAGCGGCGACGAGGAATTCGTGGGCAAGGACCGCAAGACCGGCGAGGAAAAGTACCGCGCGACCCGCACCGACCTCGTGTTCGGTTCGAACTCGCAGCTCCGGGCGCAGGCGGAAGTCTTCGCCGAAAACGGCGGCGACAAGATCTTCGTCGACACCTTCGTCCGCGCCTGGACCAAGGTGATGGACGCAGACCGGTTCGATATCGCATAAGCGGATCCTGCGGGCACCCAGCCCGCAGGCCAGACACCGAAGGAACCTCAACCCCCCCCGAGGCCTTCGGGTCGCAGGAAGCCCCCGGCACATTGCCGGGGGCTTTTTTCTGGGCGAAGCTTGCGCCGGAAGCTAACGCGCACCGATGACCCTGTCCTTCTCCGCCCTGGCCCGCGCCCTCGCCGCGATCATCGCCATCGCGGTGTTCGTCACCCTGGCTTTGCAGACCACGATCAACCTCGACCGCGACGGTTCACCCGTCATGGCGTTTGCCCTGCTGCTGCGGTTTTTCACCATCTGGACCAATTTCGCCGCCGGGCTGATCTTCGGCTGGGTGGCGGTGCGCGGCCGGGCGGACGAGCGGATGCTGTTCGCCCTCGCCACGGCTATCGCGATCGTCGCGCTGGTCTATCACGGGGTGCTCGCAGCGGACCATCGCCCGGTCGGGCTCGATTGGTGGACCAACCAGATGTTCCACAGCGCGATCCCCGCCGCCACGATTTTGTGGTGGCTCGCCTTCTCGCGACCCGCTCAGATGGGCTGGCGTTCGCTGCCGTGGGTGATGGTGGTGCCGGTGGTCTATACCGTCTTTGCCCAGATCGTCGGTGCGGCAACCGGGTTCTATCCCTATTTCTTCCTCGACCTGCCGAAGCTCGGTTGGGGGATGCTGCTCGCCAACCTTGCCGGGTTGTCGCTGTGTTTCCTGCTCATCGCAGCGCTGCTGCTGGCGGTGCGGAGCTTTGCTACGCGCCTGAGGGGCACACAGTCAGATCCAGCCCGCATCCCTTAACACCGCAACATTCGCCCGGCTGACCGGCGCTTCGACCCCGGTGTCGAGCACCAGCCGCACGTTGCGCCCGTCGCGCTTGACGTCACTGACCGCGTGACGCGCGACCCACCAGCTGCGGTGAACCTGCATCCCTTCCAGCCCGTCGAGCTCGGCCAGCGCATCGCGTAGCCGCAGCAACACGAGGCCGGAGCCGAGCGAGGTATGCGCGCGGACGTAATGGTCTTCCATCTCCAGCGCGATCAGCTCGCTGCCCAGTTCGGGCGGCAAACGGTCGAGGAAACGGCTGTGCAAGGCGGGGGTTTCAGCGGCCGACTGGAGGACTTGCCTCGCTTCATCGCTCCGCGAGTTAGGCAAAACGGGCTGTGCTGCACCCCCATTGACCGGCAGTAGGTTCATCAGCAGCGTAACCACCGATCCGACCACCAGCACCATCAGATAATGCACCAGCGCAGTCTCTAGCGATGGTATCGGAATGTCCTTCCCGCCCGCACTGACCACCCATACCACCACCGCCATCGGCACAGTGGCTATTGCAACGCTGGCGGACCACAGGAACCAATTGGGCAATTCCAGCTTCGGCTCCAACCTTATGACCAGCGTGCCGATCGGCTTGTAAAGCAGGTACCCCACCAGTGCCATGACCACCCAGTATACGATCCGCCCTGCCAGCCCCATATAGCCGGTCCCGAGCGGCGCGAGCACACCCAGCACCACGCCAATTGCTATCAGCACCGCGATATCGATGATGACCTGGCGCAGTGCGCGGTCGCGGGGGCGGGCATCGAGCGTCGGCATCACCCACCGTTCTACTGCCCATTCGCGCATCGTAAAGTGGCAGCACGGCAGATTCGTACGCAGTTCACGCGTTTGGCAGCCCACCGCCGCATCTGCGATTGCCCGCGAATGGGCCGGTAGCACCAGACAGGGGCAAACGACAGCTACGGAGACCTGCCATGACCACTCTCGCTCTAAGACCTCACCTGCCCCGCCCCGGCGCCGCTTCGTTCGATATCGGCCCCATTGCCCGCATGATGGTCGGCTTTGCCGGGACTACGATGACTTTCCTGTGCCTGGTTGCTCTGGTCCGTGCGGGACTGGGGATGGTCGACAACCTGCACCACTATGCCAAGCTGCCGGTGATCATCCATGTCGCCACCGTGCTGCCCGCCGTGCCGCTGGGCGGATATCTGCTGCTGGCACCCAAGGGCACCAAGCGTCACAAGCAGCTGGGCAAGCTGTGGCTGGTGCTGATGCTGGTGACCGCGACGTCGGCGATCTTCATCAAGTCATCGGGCGGATACAGCTTCATCCACCTGTTCATCCCGATCACCTTTCACGCCGCGTGGAAAGTGATGGCAACCGCGCGCAAAGGCGATATCGCCGGACATAAGAAGCATCTTGTTCTCACTTATCTGACCGCGTTGATGATCCCCGGCATCTTCGCCTTCGTCATTCCCGGACGGCTGATGAATGTGATGCTGCTGGGTTAATCCGCCGCGTCGAGGCCGTAGGCGGTGTGCAGCACGCGCACCGCCAGTTCGGTTTCGTCCTCGTCGATCATCACGCTGATCTTGATTTCCGAGGTGGAGATCGCCTGGATGTTGATCCCGCGCTCGCTCAATGCGCGGAACATGCTGCTGGCGACTCCCGCATGGCTTTTCATCCCGACCCCGACCACGCTGATCTTGGCGATCCGGCTGTCGGTGATGATACGGTTGAAGCCGATGATGTCGCGCTTGTCCTCCAGCAGGGCCTGCGCGCGCGCAAGGTCGGCCTGCGGCACGGTGAAGGTCACGTCGGTCTCGCCCTTGTCGCGCCCGACGTTCTGGATAATCATGTCGACGTTGATCGAAGCCGCCGCGAGCGGTTCGAAGATATTCGCCACCGCACCTGGCTTGTCGGGCACGCGGGTCAGGATGACCTTCGCCTCGTTCTTGTCATGCGCGATACCGGTGACGTGCTGGCGTTCCATTTCGCCATCCTCCAACAGTTGTTCCATCTCCTCTTCGGAGACGATCATGGTTCCGGGCAGTTCGTCGGCGGGGGTCGCATCGTCGTCGATGAAACTGGATAGGACCTGCACCCGCACCCCTTCCTTCATCGCGAGGCCCACCGAGCGGGTTTGCAGCACCTTGGCCCCGACGCTCGCGAGTTCCAGCATTTCCTCGTAGGTCACCGCCTTCAGCTTGCGCGCCTTGGCGACGATCCGAGGGTCGGTGGTGTATACCCCGTCGACATCGGTGTAGATGTCGCACCGGTCGGCATCGATTGCCGCGGCGACTGCCACCGCCGAGGTGTCCGACCCGCCGCGCCCGAGCGTCGAGATACGGCCGTCCTCGGTCACCCCCTGGAAGCCGGGGATCACCGCAATCTCCCCCGCTTCCATCGCGGCGACCATCGAGGGCGCATCGACGGCTTCGATCCGCGCCTTGGCGTGCGCGTCCGAAGTCTTCATCGGCATCTGCCAGCCGAGCCAGCTGCGCGCCTTGCACCCCAGCCCCTGCAGCGTCAGCGCAAGCAACCCGCTGGTAACCTGTTCCCCGCTGGAGACGACCACATCATATTCCGCCGGATCGTAGAGCGCATGCGCCTCGCGGCAAAAGTTCACCAGCCGGTCGGTTTCCCCCGCCATGGCGGAGACGACCACCGCGACCTGGTGCCCGGCTGCCTGCTGTCGGCGCACAATATTCGCCACGCGCCGGATGCGCTCGGTCCCGGCCATAGACGTGCCGCCGAATTTCATCACGATCCGCGCCAAAACCCGCTTCTCCTGCCGTATTACCCGGTCGCAGCGGGTTAGGGGTGGCTCGGCGCAATGACAAGCAGGCTTGCGGTTTGGCCGGCGATAGCGTTGATTGCGCAGGACTGTAGCGAGGGAGGGTGACGATGGCAGAACTGGTCCACGTCCCGCACGATACCGCGCCGGAAGAGATCGCCGCCTTGCTCCGGCGCGACGGTGCGTGCATCGTCGATGATGCCATGGCATCCGGATTGCTCGAAGCGCTCAAGGCCGAGATCATGCCCTATGTCGAGGCGACGTCGATGGGGATGGATGATTTCACCGGTCGCCAGACCAGCCGCACCGGGGCGCTGGTCGCCCGCTCGGCAGCCTGCCGCGAGCTGGTGACGGACCCCCGGATCACCGGGGCCTGCGATGCCTTCCTCAAGGCCTTTTGCGACACCTACCAGCTCCACCTGACCCAGCTGATCCGCATCTTCCCGGGGCAAGGCGAACAGGTGCTGCACCGCGACCGGCTCGCCTGGGGCGGGTTCCTGCCGCGCGAACTCGAACCGCAGCTCAACACCATCTGGGCAGTGACCGACTTCACCCGCGCGAACGGCGCGACCCGCGTGGTCCCCGGATCGAACCAGTGGGATCCCGAGCGGCGCGCGGAAGACAGCGACATCGCCTATGCCGAGATGCGCGCCGGATCGGTGCTGATCTATTCGGGATCGGTGATCCATTCGGGCGGGCGCAACAGCAGCGACGCCGACCGGATGGGTCTCAACATCACCTACTGTCTCGGCTGGTTGCGGCAGGAGGAGAACCAGTATCTCTCGTGCCCGCCCGAAATCGCAAAGGAATTCAGCCCGCAATTGCGCGCGCTGCTCGGTTACGCCATGGGCAGCTACGCGCTGGGCTATTTCACCCCGCCGCTGCCGCCGGGCGAGGGGCCGGAGATCACTCCGCCCGACTGGCTGTTCGGCGAAGCGGCGGCAGACTGGGGCAGCGATCTTTACGCTAGCGTATCGCAACGCGCAGACAAGGGAGCGCTTTAGGCGCGCATCAGCATGACCGATTCGAGCGTTACGATCCGCCCCGAGGAAGCCGCGCATTTCGGCCGGCTGGCGCGCGAATGGTGGGACCCGAAGGGTTCCTCCGCCATGCTCCACCGGCTCAACCCGGTGCGGCTGGCCTTTGTGCGCGAGGCGATCGACCTGCACTGGGGCGGCGATATCGCGGGCGTGCGCCCG
>JBGSPZ010000163.1:0-1598 GCA_041738375.1 Parerythrobacter sp.
TGGCGGCTGGCGGGCGGCAACCCGTTGGCGGCGGTGACCAGCGCGGTCACTGCCATCCGGTCACGCTCGAGCGGCGAGACCAACGCAAACTCGCCCGGCGCGACACCGACCGCCTGCGCTGGCGCGTAGGTAAAATCATGCTTCGGTCGCTCGCGGGTCAGCACATCCTTCGACTCCGCGCGCCAGCCTTCGAAGTTGCGGTTGCGAAACACCACGCCCTTGCCGCGCATGCGATAGACCAGCCGGTCCTGCGCATCGCGCAGCGTGATCGCAAAGCCCAGCGCGCCGTCGATCGCGGTGTCTTCCATCACCCCGTGCGCGCCATGCCCGGCAGCAGGATCGCCGATTGCCCAGTCGACCCAGGTCAGCGCGGACCATTTGGAGGGGTCGAGCGTCCCGCGCGCCATCGATCCGCCGACGCTGATCCAGAAGCTCTGGGTCATCAGCACCAGCGGATGCTGCGGCGGCAGTTCGAGCCATGGCCACTCGGCGGTGTCGTCCGAGCAAGTGAAGGCGACCGAATTGTCCGCCCGGACGACATGGTCCGCAGTGTAGGACTTGTCGGTCGGCGCGGGCATCGTGCGGTCAGCTCTTCGCCTTGTCGGCAAAGCTCTTGCGCAGCTTCATGATCTTGGGCGGGATCACCGCGAGGCAGTAGGGGTTGCGCTGTCCTTCGCCGTCCCAGTAATCCTGATGGTAGTCCTCCGCCGGATACCACTCCCCGGTTTCGATCGTGGTGACGGCGCTCTCGCCCGGATGGCCAGCATTCCACCGCGCGATCGCGGCTTCGGCTTCGGCGCGCTGCGCGTCATCCAGCGGAAAGATCGCGCTGCGGTACTGCGTGCCGACATCGTTGCCCTGCCGGTTGAGCTGGGTCGGATCGTGGGTGCCAAGGAACACGTCGTAAATCTCTGGCAGGGTGATGGTGGCGGGGTCGAAGGTGACGCGGATCCCCTCGGCATGGCCGGTGGTGCCGCTGCACACCGCCTTGTAGGTCGGGTGGGGGACGGTGCCGCCGATATAGCCGCTCTCGACCTCGCTCACCCCGATCACGTCCTTGAACACCGCTTCGGTGCACCAGAAACAGCCGCCGGCGATGATCGCTTGCTGGAATTCGCTCATGTTTGCTCCTTCGTTCGGGAACGGATGTAGGTTGCACGGGTTCGCTTGTCATCGCCCGCTGTTGCCCTAAACACGCGGGCTATCAGTTTACCGGGAGAAAACTCGATGCGTTTCCTGCTTGCCGCCGCCTCTGCCCTTACCCTCGCCGCCACGCCTGCACTGGCCGACGGGCACATGGATGCCACCAGCGATCACCATCATGGCGAAAAGCATTCGGTGCTCGATACCGAAACCTTCATGCAGCACCACGGCGAGGCGCTGTCGACCGCGATCAACCACCCGACCCGCAAGGAAGACAGCGCGCGCGACCAGCACCGCCACCCGGCGGAAACGCTCGCCTTCTTCCACGTCGGCCCGCATATGAAAGTCGGCGAATACGCGCCCGGCGGCGGCTGGTATTCGCGCCTGCTCGGCCATTACCTCGGCGGCGAAGGCCAGCTGGTCGGCCTCTACGCCAACCCCATCACCGCGACGCA
>JBGSPZ010000099.1:0-4139 GCA_041738375.1 Parerythrobacter sp.
GGGACCCCGTTCTCGGTTCCGGCATCGGCGCTCGTACCCTTGCCGGCTGCCGATGCGGGGCACCACACCGGGCAGACCTACCTGCGCTTCTCGGTGACCGACCGCCCCGGCGTCCTGGCAGAGATCACCGCCGCGATGCGAGATGCGGATGTATCGATCGAAAGCCTGATCCAGCAGGGCCGCGCGAACGACGGGGGCGAAGTGCTGGTCGCGATGGTAACCCATGACGGCCCGCAAAGCTGCGTCGCGCATGCGCTTCAACTGCTGGCGGGTTCGGCCAGCCTGACCGCGCCGCCGCTGGTGATGCAGATTATCGAGGACTAGCGGCCGGCTCCGGCCGGTCGGTATTGGCGGCTGAATCCTCCGCTGCGACCGGTGGCTCGATCCCTCCGTCGTTGCCGAGCGGCGTAAGGCCGCGCGCGATCCGGTCGGCATCCGATCCGGGCGGGGCCTCGGGCAGCTTCGTGAAATCGACGAAATAGGCGGGCGGGGGCGGGCAGGGGTTGAGCCCGATCCCGCACAGTCCCCCGACCGTTGGCGGGCCCTGGAAGATGCCGCACATAGGCCCGCATGGATCGGGGGTCTGCGGGTTCCCCTTGTTCATGGTGGCCGCCGCATAGTCGTCTTCGGCCTTCTCCGAAGAGCGAATGCGGTATTTGTCGGGGTCCTCCGGCTCTTCGGCGCAGACGATGATTTCCTCACCTTGCTGCGGTTCGCAATCGGGCTCGGGCGCGGGCGGGCCATAGGCGTCGCGCGCCGTGTCGAAGACCTGTTCTGCGGTGACCGTGGGCCTGGCGTCATTCCCGACTTCCTGAGCAGCAATGCCGTTCGTCACCAACAGCAGGCCCAGCGGCCAGGCGCGCAGGATTCTCGACAATGACGCACTCCCGCACTAAGCGCCGCAACCATCCCGCGCGGCCTGCGCGCCAAACTCGCCCCGAGGACTGAATTCATCATGAACCAAGCCAATGTTTCCCCCAGCAGCGTGCTCGACCGGGTGCTGGTGCTCGAGATGGTGCGCGTCACCGAAGCGGCGGCGATCGCCGCCTCGAAGCTGATCGGTCGCGGCGACGAAAAGGCCGCCGACGCGGCGGCGGTCGAGGCCATGCGCAAGGCATTCGACACACTCTACATGGACGGCACTGTGGTGATCGGCGAGGGTGAGCGCGACGAAGCACCGATGCTCTATATCGGCGAGAAGGTTGGCGGCGCGCCGGGCAAGGGGCCAAAGATCGACATTGCACTGGACCCGCTCGAAGGCACGACGATCACCGCCAAGGCCGGACCCAATGCGCTGGCGGTTCTGGCGGCAGCGGAAGAAGGCTGCCTGCTCAATGCGCCCGACACCTATATGGACAAGATCGCGGTCGGCCCCGGCTATCCGCCCGATGTCATCAGTCTGGAAAAGAGCGTCGAGGAGAACGTTTGCGCCGTTGCCAAGGCCAAGGGCGTCGCCCCGTCGGACATCATCGTCTGCGTGCTCGACCGCCCGCGCCATGCCGAAATCATCGCGCAGCTGCGCGCGCTGGGCTGCGGCGTAGTGCTGATCGGCGACGGCGATGTGGCAGGCGTCATCGCGACCAGCGATCCGGACACCACGATCGACATGTACATGGGGCAGGGCGGCGCTCCGGAGGGCGTGCTCGCGGCAGCCGCGCTGCGCTGCGTCGGCGGGCAATTCAACGGCCGGCTGGTGTTCCGCAACGAAGACGAGAAAAGCCGCGCCCGGCGGCTCGGCATCACCGACTTCGACCGCATCTACAAGCTGGAAGACCTCGCCCGAGGCGATTGCATCTTCGCCGCCACGGGTGTGACGCCGGGTTCGCTGCTTGACGGGGTCAAGCGCCTGCGAGACGGCAAGATGACCACCGAAAGCGTGGTCATGCGCGCCAGTTCGGGCACCATCCGCTGGATCAGGGGCGAGCACCGGGACGGGTAGGGACGGGCTCGTCCATCCGAAAAAGGCGGTTTTTTCGTCAACAACCCCGGCGTGTGCGTTGGCATCAAGGCATCATTGCCTTCGATCGCGAGGAATTGGCGGGGGTTCGATTTTGATCGAGCGGTCCCAATGACGCGTTTGACATTGCCGCGTCAATCCTTGGCGATCCCCGATCGCTTTACCGCAAACGGGTTAGAGCCTCGCTTGCTGCAATGACCGTCCGCGCAACGTCGGCGGCGTTGGTGTTCCAACCGCAGACACTTATCCGCATCACGCGCTCGCCGTCCCAGCTCCCGCCGCTGACGAAGGCTTCGCCGCTGGTATTGATTGCGGCGATAACTGCGTCGCTTATGTTCGTGCCATCTGCGGCATCGAAACGGATCAGGCCCTGGTTCATGGTTGGCCGGGCGATGCCGGTCGCTCCGGGCAGGGCCGAGATGCCATCATAGATGGCCGCTGCATGGTCGCAGCATCGCTCGATCATCGCGGCCAGCCCGTCACGACCGAGTTCCATGAAGGCCGCCAGCGCTGGCAGCGCGCGGGCGCGGCGAGACCATTCGGGAGTAAAGTCCATCGGGTCGCGCACCGGTCCGCCGCTCGTCAGATAGTCCGCTGTCATCCTCATGGCCGCACTATGTGCCGCAGCATCCCGCGTGACCGCCATTCCGCAATCGTAGGGAGTGTTGAGCCACTTGTGGCCATCGGTGGCCCAGCTGTCGGCCAGCTCCACGCCATTGACGAGCGGCGCCATCCGCGGACTGGCGTTGGCCCATAGCCCGAACGCGCCATCGACGTGAACCCAGGCACCGGCTGCATGGGCAATCGGGCATAACTCTGCAAAATCATCGCATGCGCCAATGTTGAGATCGCCCGCGTTCAGAATGACAATCGTTGGCGCATCTGGCTCTTGCGCCAGCGCCTTGCGCAGCACGTCCGGTGTTACTCTGGCTGCGGGGCCCGTGCCGAGCGGGACGACACATTCGCTGCCCAGACCGAGCAGGCGCAGGGCCCGCGTTACCGAAGAATGGTAGTGTCCATTGGCGAGCACGCGGATGACCGGGGCGCCCTGAAGCCCCTTTGCTTCGACATCCCATCCCTTGCGCGCCAGCACCGCATGGCGCGCTGCGGCCAGCGCCGTTGTATGGGCCATCTGGCAACCGGTGACAAAGGCATAGCTTGCATCATCCGGCAGTCGCAGAGCCTCAAGCAAGAACTTGCCCGCGACTTCCTCCAGAACTGCACCTGCAGGACTGGTGGAAGCAAGCACTGCATTTTGATCCCATCCAGAACACATGATGTCGGTTGCCAACGCCGCCGGCAGGGCGCCGCCCTTGACCCATGCGAAGAAGCGTCCTCCGGCACTGGCGGTTAATCCCGGTTCGGCAGCCGCAGCGATGGCGCGAACCACATCGCTCGCCGGCATACCGCGTTCGGGAAGCCGGGCCGGCAAAGGCGAACGCATTTCCGCAGGTGTGCCGCGTGACGCAACCGGCCGCGTATCAAGCGAGGCAAGATAGCGGCGCACTTCGGCAAAGGCGATATCGAGACTATCCATTCAGCGCGCATATGGAATGGTCCGAATCGAGTCCAGATTATCTGCTCTGCCGCGCCGCCTTCTCTGGCTTCGCGCCCGGCAGCTGACGACAACCGCCCCTCGCGCGTTGCAATTCCATGACGCGGCGCTAGGCGGGGCGCATCACCAGCGTTCGGGGATTCGCGCACCATGAAGATCATGTCCGGCAATTCGAACCTGCCGCTCGCGCGCGCGGTCGCGGCCTATCTCGAACTGCCGCTGACCGATGCCAGCGTGCGCCGGTTCGCCGACGAGGAAGTCTTCGTCGAAATCCACGAGAACGTGCGCGGCGAGGATGTGTTCGTGATCCAGCCGACCAGCTTTCCCGCCAACGACAATCTGATGGAGCTGCTGATCTGCATCGATGCGCTGCGGCGCGCCTCGGCCAAGCGGATCACTGCGGTGGTGCCCTATTTCGGCTACGCACGGCAGGATCGCAAACCCGGCCCGCGCACGCCGATCTCGGCCAAGCTGGTCGCCAATCTGGTGACCCAGGCGGGGGCGGACCGGGTGCTGGCAGTTGACCTCCACGCCGGGCAGATCCAGGGCTTCTTCGATATCCCGACCGACAACCTCTATGCCGCGCCGGTGATGGCGGCCGATATCCAGGCGCGCTATGGCGACCGG
>JBGSPZ010000198.1:0-2035 GCA_041738375.1 Parerythrobacter sp.
GGCTGGTCGCATTGCCGCCGAGCGCGCGCAGCGTTGCGCCTTGCGCCGACGGATTGGCCGAGCGGCTGTCCGACCGGCGGAACTGCTGGAAGCCGGCGATGGAGGACAGCGCATCCTCGATCCGTCCAGACCCTGTGGTGAGGAGCCGATCGCGATCGATCACCTGCGTGTCGTAAGCCGGGCTCGCGGGGGTCTCTTCAAGCCCGGTGCCGGTGACGATGATCGGAGCCTGATCCGAAGGGTCCACACCTTGGGCCGAGGCTGGCACGGCTATGATCAAGGCGGGAAGACAGGCGAGGAATCTGGCAGGCATCGGACCCGTTTGCTGGTTTTGTCCGGCGGCACGACCGGCGCTGTTTCGAGCTAGCCACCCGTCTGCGGATAGATTGACGACGGACCGAGCGTTGGAGCGGCGGCGAGGCGGTTTCATGCAACCGGATCGATGCGCACACAAGCCTTCAGGTAATCGAATTCGAAGCACTTTCCGTCCAGCGTCCGCCGCCGGAGCCCTTGTCGCAGGGCGGTGCCGGGCAGTCCCGCATCGTGCGCCGCACGCTCGATAAGCCGCTCGATGAAGCTGCCCTGGGGCCATGCGGTGCACAGCCTGACTCGCCCGAGGCGATAGCCGGTGACCGATCCGTCCGATGCGACGAATTCAGGCTCCGCGTCGCCCTCATAATGGTCGAGCCAGCCGCGCGCCTGCCAGCCATCGCCCTCCATCGCGATTCGGTCGGCGAGGCTTTCCGACCGCACGATCTTGCCCCTCAGCAGCTCGGCCACGGCGGGATCGACCAGCCCCTCGGGAATGGCAAAGTCGGCGTAGCGGCTGCCGAAGCGGGGGCCGACGACGATCTGCGCATCGCTTGCCTGCAACGCGCGAACGAGCGACTCAGGCACGATCGGCAGGCACGGGACAACGATGAACCGGTAGCCATCGAGCGGCGCGTCGGGCGGCAGGATGTCGACGTTGAGACCCAGCCGCCGAAGCGCGCTGTAGCAGGCGAAGGTTGCCCAGAGTGCCGAGCGCCCTTCCCCCTGCGGCTGGATCTGGGTCATCCATTCGCTCGCATAGTCGAACACCAGCGCGGCATGCTTGACCGCTTTGCCTACTTCACCCAGCTGGCCCAGTTCTTCAGCGACTTGCCGGACTTCCGGCAGCGCCGGGGCCGCCTGGCCGTCAGGCCTGAGCAACCCGGCGTGCATCTGCTCCTGCGCTTTCGGAAACTGCCGCCAGCGGAAATAGCTCACCAGTTCGGCCCCGTGGGCATAGGCTTCGAGCGTCCACAACCGCACCATGCCGGGCAGCGGCGCGGGGTTGTAGCGCGCCCAGTTGACCGGCCCCGGTTGCTGTTCGAGCACCGACCATCGCCCGCCTCTGGCGCAGCCGCGATAGAGATCGTGATGGAAGGCAGCGATATCGGGGTGGCCTTGCCGCGCGTAACGCCGCTTGTCCTCCTCGCTGAAACGGAACATCTCGAGGAACCCGAGCGGGTAGCTGTCCCACCCCAGCACATCGAGATCGGCAGCCAGATCGTGGTGATCGTAGCCGGTGTAGAACCCCATCGCATTGTGGGTGATGTCGCGGCCCGGCGATAGCTCGCGCAGGATATCGACCTGCAACCGGTTGAAGCTGACGACCTGGTCGGAGGAAAAGCGCCGGAACGCGAGCCAGTGCGCCGGATTGGCTTCGGTCACCGTCAGATTGGGCAGGTCGATTGCGTCGAAGCTGCGATACTCCATCGACCAGAAGACATTGCCCCACGCCTCGTTGAGCGCTTCGACCGTCTCATAGCGCGCAGCCAGCCAGCGGCGAAAGGCATCGCGCGCGGCAAGCGAGAAGCTCTGGACCGTATCGTGGCAGCCGTACTCGTTATCCGTCTGCCACGCGACCACGCCGGGATGCGCGCCGTATCGCTCCGCCACGACGCGGGTGATCCGGGCGGCTTCCTCCCGATAGCCCGCGTGGCTGAAACAGTAGTGGCGGCGTGATCCGAAGCCGCGCGGCCTGCCATTGCGGTCGAGCGGGACCATGTCG
>JBGSPZ010000218.1:0-7229 GCA_041738375.1 Parerythrobacter sp.
GTAGGCGGTCGCCTTGTCGAGCGGCACCTCGCCGAAGGGAATCGCCTTTTTGCCGGTGCCGCACAGCTCCTTGAACGGGATCGGCGTGTGGCCGAGGTGGCGTTCGGCGAGCTCATCCATCCCGTGCCCGCCGCCGATGCCGTCCTGGCTGCGGCCGGCGTCGAGCGCGAAGCTGATGATCATCGTGTCGTCGATCGGGGCGACTGCGACCCCGTAGCGCGCGAGCACGTTGAGATCGTATTTGCCGTTCTGGAATACCTTGAGCACTGCATCGCTGGCGAGAAGCGGCTTGAGGGCCGCGAGGGCTTCGTCGCGGTTCACCTGTTGCGGCTTCTCGGCGAACATGTCCGACCCGCCGTGGGCCAGGGGGACATAGCACGCCTCGCCCGGACCGGTGGCGAGACTGACCCCAACGAGTTCGGCCTGCATCGAGTCGAGGCTGCTCGTCTCGGTATCGACCGCGACCAGTCGTGCGGCGAAAGCGCGCTCGATCCATGCGTGAAGCGCCTCGCGGGTCTGTACGCATTCATAGAGCGAGCGGTCGATCGCGGGCCACTCGGGCGGCGGCTGGCGGTTGCCTTCGGCGCTGGCCTCTGCACCCTTGTTGACCGCTTTCTGTGGATTGAGATTGGTCGTGCGTTCGGGGCTGCCGCTGCCTGCGCCCAGCCGCCGGAGCAGGCTGGTGAAGCCATGCTTTTCGAGGAAGGCGGCGAGTGGTTCGGGCGGCACGCCGCCCAGCTTCATATCCTCCAGCGCCACGGGCAGCGGGCAATCTTCCTTCAGCGTCACCAGCACGCGGCTCAGTTCGGCATCGGCGCGATGCTCGATCAGTCGCTCTTTCAGCTTCGAGGCCTTCATCCCTTCGGCCGAATCGAGCGCAGCGGCGAGGCTGCCGTGTTCGTCGATCAGCTTGCTCGCGGTCTTGGGGCCGACCCCGAAGATACCCGGGATATTGTCGACCGAATCGCCCATCAACGCGAGCACGTCTCCGACCAGTTCGGGGGGTACGCCGAATTTCTCGATCACTTCCTCGCGCCCGATCCGCGCGTTCTTCATCGTGTCGAGCATGTCGATGCAGCCGCCCTCGGTGACGCCCGGCTCCAGCTCGTCCTCGGCGCATTGCCCGATCAGCTGCATCAGGTCCTTGTCGCTGCTGACGATGGTCACGTCCCACCCCTTGCGGGTGGCGGCGCGGGCGTAGCTTGCGATCATGTCGTCCGCCTCGACGTTCTCCTCCTCGATGCAGGGCAGACTGAAGGCGCGGGTGGCGTCGCGGATCAGCGGGAACTGCGGCACCAGGTCTTCGGGCGGTTCGGGCCGATTGGCCTTGTATTTGTCGTACAGGTCGTTGCGGAACGAATGGCTCGACTTGTCGAGGATGACCGCCAGATGCGTCGGCCCGTCGGCCTTGTCGAGATCGTCGGCCAGCTTCCACAGCATGGTGGTGTAACCATAGACCGCGCCGACTGGCGTGCCCTCAGGGTCGGTCAGTGGGGGCAGGCGGTGGTAGGCGCGGAAAATATAGGCCGAACCGTCGACGAGATAGAGGTGCTGCTTGGCGGACATGCGACGCACTTAGCAGCCCCGAGGATGAGGGTCAGCCGCAAAGCAGCGATGATCGACCGAATGTTTTCCCATCGCAGAATCGCGCAAAACCGCCGTTCGCGGGAAATTACGGCGAAAAAAAGGCAAATTCTGCCCGAATTGTGGCGAATCCGCTTGCATCGTCACAATCTCGCCATTATTTAGCCACCACGAGACCGGTCATATGATCGGTTTCGCGCCGGTTCCTCATGGGAGGGGCTAGCGAAACTCACTCGCTGTTTAAGGAATTGAACCTATGCGTAAGCTCGTTCTCGTCGCCGCCGCTGGCGCCGCTGCTCTGTCGCTCGCCGCTTGCTCGGAAGCCGAAGCACCCGCAGAAACCGAAACCGCTGCTGACGAAACCGCAGTTGCTGAAGAAGCCACCGACACGATGGCCGGCGAAGAAGCCGCCACCGAAGAAGGCGCTGAAGCTGCGACCACCGATGCAGAAGCAACCACCGAAGCTGCTCCGGCTGCTGAAGAAACCAAGGCTGCTGAATAATCCCAGCTACCTGACGCAAGCCCGCCGTAATGGCGGGCTTGTTTTTCTTTCACGCATTTCAAGGAATTGAACCCATGCGCAAGATCGCACTCGTCGCCGCCGCTGGCGTCGCTGCCCTGACCCTCGCAGCTTGCTCGGAAAAGACCGAAGAAGCTGCTGAAACCGCCGTCGAAGGTGCTGCTGAAGACACCGCGACCAACGTCGAAGAAGCTGGCGATGCCATGGCTGACGGCGCTGAAACCGTTGCCGACACTGCAACCGAAGCTGCGGCTGAAACCGAAGCCACGGTGCAGGGCGAAACCACCGAAGAAGCCAAGGCTGACTGATTCGGTTCGTTTCACTTCGCGTGAACAGCAAAGGGCGGTGCCGTGAGGCGCCGCCCTTTTCTTATGTGCTGCGCAGGTAACGCCGGTTAGTCGGCCCCGGCATCAGCCGCCCGGCGCGTAGGTCGCATTGGCCCACTCGCGCTCCGGCTGGTTGACGAAGCCTTCGTACAGCGCATTGGCGATCTGGGCGATACGGGCTTCGCGATTGCCGCGCGAGCCCTGACCGGTGACATAGATCGCCACCGCCATCGCCCGCCCGTCGGGGGTGCGGATGATGCCGATATCGCTTGAGGTGTTGTTGAGAGATCCGGTCTTGTGCGCCACCGTCACTCCGGCGGGGAGCAGTGCGGGAATCCGCCGCTTGCCGGTGACGCAGCGCTCCATCGCGCCGATGATCACCTGGCGGCTCGATGCCGACAGCCAGCGGCCCTGGTATAGCCCGACGAGGAGGTCGGTCATCGCCTTGGGGGTCGCGCTGTCGCGCGTGTCGATATGCCGCGCCGGATCGAATTCGCCGTCGTCGCGCACCAGCGTGGCGATATCGCGGGTCAGCTGGAAGTCCCTGATTCCGGCCCGCTGCATCCAGTCGTTGACTGCGCGCGGTCCGCCGACGACCCGGAGCAGGGCATCGGTTGCCGGATTGCTCGAGCGGGTGATCATCAGTTCGATCAGGTCGGCCGCAGGCAGGTAGCTGCCTTCGCGTACCGGGGCGACACTGCTCGAATATTTCGCGGAGCCGACCGGGACCAGCAGCGGAAACTCGCTCGACAGGCTCCAGCGGCCCTGTTCGACCCCTTCCATGAAGGTCGCGGCGATCGCGATCTTGCTGGTGCTCGCCATCGGGAACCGCTGGTTGCCGAGGATCGAGACTTCCTTGCCGGTCGAAAGGTCGACTGCGGCGATCCCGATCCGGCCTTCACTGCCATCGGCGATCTGCGCGATGCGCTGCTCGAAGCCGGTCTCGTAGATTGCATCGAAGCTCTGCGGTGCGCGCGCGTCGGTGCCGAAAGTCTCGTCGAACGCGGCGTGCAGCTCGACCGCATCCGCCCGCTGCGCCTGCGCCGGTGCGGCCACCGCCAGCGCCAGTACGATCGTTGCACCCAGTGTCCCGAGCCGCGTTCCGAGCTGTTTCAGTCCCATCGCCATGTAGTAATGCGTAACCCCCGTATGGTTTTGAAAAGCTTAACCGCCGGAAATTCCTCACCGCAACCGCCCGCGCGACGAGAAGAGTGCTCGGAGCGACCAAATCTTGCGCAGAAGGCTTGGCTGACGTATTTCTCGCGCTTCAGGGACTTATCCGCCAGCGCAACAGCCGCTAGAACCGCCGCATGACCAACTGGACCATCGGCATCATCGGGGGCAGCGGCCTCTACCAGATCGACGCGCTGGAAGACGCGCAGTGGATTCGGGTCAACTCGCCCTTCGGCGAGGCATCGGATGAAATCCTGTGCGGGCGGATCGGGCATGTCCGGGTGCGCTTCCTGCCCCGTCACGGACGCGGGCACCGCATTCCGCCGAGCGAAGTCAACGCACGCGCCAATATCGATGCGCTCAAACGCGCAGGCTGTACCGATATCCTGGCGATATCTTCGGTCGGAAGCCTGCGCGAGGAACTCGCACCCGGGCATTTCGTGGTGGTCGACCAGTTCATCGACCGCACCAAAGGTAGGCCGAGCAGCTTCTTCGGCACCGGCATGGTCGCGCATGTCAGCATGGCCGAACCGGTGTGCGAACGGCTGTCCGGCTTTGCTGCGGCGGCAGTCGAGCAGGCGGGGGGCAAGGTGACTGCCGGTGGGACCTATCTCGCGATGGAAGGGCCGCAGTTCTCCACCCGCGCCGAAAGCCACCTCTACCGCCAGTGGGGCGCCGACGTGATCGGCATGACCGCCATGCCCGAGGCCAAACTGTGCCGCGAGGCGGAGATGCCCTACGCGCTGGTCGGCATGGTCACCGATTACGACTGCTGGCGCGAGGACGCCGCCTTCGTCGAGGTGAGCGAGGTGATCGAACAGATGAACGCCAATGGCGCAGTGGCGCGCAAGACGGTCGAGCAGCTAATTGCTGCACTGCCTGAGGAGCGCGAGGCCTCGCCGCTCGATACAGTATTGAATTACGCGATGATCACCGCGCCCGATGCGCGCGATCCGGCGATGCTGGCGAAGCTCGATGCGGTGGCGGGGCGGGTGTTGTGACAGGGCCTAGTCGTGCGCGGCGTAGATATCGAGGTCGAGCGAGAGGCCCCGCTCGCTGATCTTGCGCATTACATCAGGATCCAAAATCAAGCCCTCGTTTGGCTCGCGCAAGAACAGCCCGCAAAACACGCGGCCTCGATGACGCGAGGACAGCCCCTGCCAAATAGCGAGATCATCGGTCAAAGCCTCTAGCGCCGCTGCAAGCTGACTAGAAAGATCGGCCGGCTGCGATCGTTCGATCCTGCGGCGCCACGACCCGGTTCGCGCTGTTTTCAGCACTCCGGTTCCAGTCTGCCATGTACCCCCCTTGGCAACCCCAACTGTCGGCTCGCCACCCAGCAGTTTGCTGATTTCCTCAGGATCGACATCATTGCCCCAGAACCCTAGCGACAGCGCGGATTTTGATACGGGACCCATATCAGGCCGAACAGCTCGCCCCGCCCAGCACACAAAATCTTGCGCAGTGGGGATGGTTGAGGGCGATTTCGCCGCTCGCATCCTCCAGCGTCGCGCCCATGTCGAAACCTTCGTCGTAGGGGATCAATGTGCAGGCGGCGACGCGGGGGGCGGGCTCGCCCTTGCGGTGGACGACCATGCGGCTGGTGGCGCACATGATCTCGGCCGGCGACTTGCCGAGGATGTTCCAGCAGTCGGTTGTGATCTCGGCGATGTCCTTGCTCGCGTCCATCTCGGGGAACAGCACCAGCCGCAGCGGATCATGCGCGTCGATCGCGATGGCTTGGGCGGCGAACAGGCGGGCATAGCCCTCGCGCGCGGCCTTCATGCCTTCGCCGGGTAGCAGTCGTCCGGCGACCGCGATCGAGAAACCATTGTCCGAAAGCCATTTCAGCCCGTCGAGACCCGGCACCCAGCTGTTCGGCCCGCGTTCGCCCTCGTGGCCTTCCTGCGTATGGTGATCGAGGCTGACGCGGATGGTCAGCCTGGCCCCGAACCGCTCACGCAGCGCCAGCAGCGCCGCTTCGTGCCGCCGCATCGGCTTCATCGCATTGCTCAGCACCAGCGCGTCGAAACCGCGCCTTAGCGTCTCCTCCAGCATGGCGAGGAACTGCGGGTTCATAAAGGGTTCACCGCCGGTGAAGCCGATCTCGCGCGTGCCCATCGTCTCGGCTTCGTCGAGGAAACGCGCGGCATCGGCGGCGGAGAGATAGACCAGGGCATCGTTGGTCGGGCTGCTTTCGATGTAGCAGGTCGCGCAGGCGAGGTTGCACAGCGTGCCGGTGTTGAACCACAGCGTCTCGAGCCGGATCAGCGGCACCGACGCGCGGCGCTCGCCCTTGGCTGTCCATTCCGGATCGAAGAATTTCTCGCGCGGCAATGGCTCGGCCTCGACCCGGAAGGGCGAGGGGCCGGTTGGGGCGTTTCTCGATTTCGTCCGGGTCTCGCTCAATTCATCATCCTGCGCAGTTTTGCGACAAATGCCGCATATTTCTTCGGCAGGCTACCGAACACCGTCGGCTCCCACGCGGCGAAGGCGGCGGCCTTGGAAATCTCGCTGCGGGTCGGATAGCTGATGATCGCGCTGCCGAGCGCAAAGGTGCTCGCCTTTCCGGTGATGATCTGGCTGAACGGCAGCAGCAGCTCGCCGGCATTTTTGCCCACCACGCTCACACCGAGCACCTTCTTGCCCTTGAGCACCAACTTCATGTGTCCTTTGGTCGAATCCTCCGCCGTGGCGCGTTCGTTCTCGGAGAATTCCTGCCGCACCACGGTGACCTTCTCGCCATGCGCCGCGCGCGCTTCCTTCTCGGTCAGGCCGATCTGCGCCACTTCGGGTTCGGTGAAGGTGACCCACGGCAGCGCACGGTAATCGACTTTGGTCGGCAGGCCGGTGACGATTTCGAGCGCGACGTTGGAGCCTTCATAGCCCGAGACATGCGTCAGTCGCGGCCCGTCGCGGCAATCGCCGATGGCGTAGATCGACTTGACCGAGGTGCGGCGGCGCGCGTCAGTCTCGATCCCGTTGCGGCCCATGCTGACACCGAGTTCCTCCAGCCCGAAGCCGGTGCAATTGGCCTTGCGCCCGACCGCGACCAGCAGGTGCGAGCCCTTGACCGCCTCACTGCCGCCATCGCCAAGCTCGACATGTGCGGTGATCGCGCCCGCCGCGCCTTCGACCCGGCGCACCTTGCCGAAGACGAAGCGCACGCCTTCCTCTTCCATCACCTGCTGCACCACCGCGACCGAATCGGGATCGTCGCGGCCCATCAGCGGGCCGGGATTGACCACGGTCACTGCGCTGCCGAGACGGCGATGCGCCTGTGCCATCTCCATCCCGATCACCCCGCCGCCGATGATCACCAGATGATCGGGGCCTTCGGTCAGGTCGAACAGGTTTTCGTTGGTGAGGTAGGGCACCGTATCGAGCCCCTCGACCGGCGGCACCGCAGGCTTCGACCCGGTGGCAACCACGATGCGCGGGGCATGCAGTTGCCGCCCATCGACCTCGACCGAATGCTTGCCGGTCACCCGCGCCCAGCCCTGGATGACCTCGACCCCCATCGCCTCGAAGGTCTCGGCCGAATCGTGGTGCTCGATATGCGCGATCGCCGCGTGGACATGGGCGTGGACGCCCTTCCAGTCGACCTGCGGTTCGGCCAGCGTCAC
>JBGSPZ010000268.1:0-4752 GCA_041738375.1 Parerythrobacter sp.
GTCGCCCCGCCCATCGCCACGGCGACCATCGCCACGCCGTCCGTCACCGTCGCGTCTGCGCCGGTCTCGATAGGTACCGTCGTCGTCGCGGCTGTAGCCCGACCAGTTGTCGCGGTCGTAGCGGCGGCCCTTGTGGCGCCCTTCCCAATGGCGGCGATGACGCTCGCCCCAGCGGTGGCGGGTGCCCCAACGGTCGTAGATGTAGTAGCCGGTGCCGGGATAGTAGTAATCCTCGTACCAGCCGAAATAGTAGCCGGTGTAGCCGGGATCGTAATAGGTGTCGTAATAGGGATCATACGATCCGCCGTAATACGGATCATACGATCCCCCGTAGTAGGGATCGTATGCGCTATCATATTCGAGCAGCGTAGCGCAGCCTCCGAGTGAGACCGCCGCAGCGCCGATCAACGCAATCCTGAAACCCCTGTACCCCACGGACCTTCTCCCGATTCGAGGAAATGTTAAGCTACAATGCAAATTAGATGAACAAAATTGAATGGCGGGTGAACCCCGAATCGAAACACCTCAGCGCATTTCCCCAGCCAGCCTGTTTACCGGAATTTCATGGTTTCCGGCTAGTTAACCATGCATGGCAACTGTCCCGCTCACCTTTTCGGGTCCGATCCCCGAATCCCCCGCTCCGCTCGGAAGACGTTCTGCAGAGCGGTTCCATGTGCTGGTGCCGGGACGGGTGATCCTGCTGTCAGGCGAATTCGACTGCGCGTTGGAAGACATCTCGACCACCGGGGCGCGGATCATCTGCGACATTCCCCTGCGCACCGGCTTCGAGGGCATCCTGCAATGCTATCCGCTCGACGCGATGTTCTCCGTCGCCTGGATCGAAGGCAAGAGCGCGGGCCTGCAGTTTCACGAAGCGGCCTCGCTTGGCACGGTGCGTCAGCTGCGGTGGAACAATGACTGCTACCGCCAGAACCATGACACCGCACTGCGCACCATGCTGCGCGGCTGGATGGAACCTGCTCAAGCCGATAAAGTCGTAAGGCAGGTTCGCTCGGTCTAGCTTGCGGCGCGCGGCAGACTGAGCCGGACCAGCAATCCGCCAAGGTCTTCGCTCTCGTCGAGCGTGACCGTCCCCCCATAAATCTCCGCCACGTCGCGCACGATCGCGAGCCCCAGCCCGGTCCCCGGCTTGCCGGTATCGAGCCGTGCGCCGCGGGCGAAGATATCCTCGCGCTTGTCTTCCGGGATGCCCATGCCGTCATCCTCGATCCAGATTTCGCAACGCGCAGGATCGGCGCGATCGGCATCGACCGTCACGAACACGCTGCCGCCACCGTATTTGGCGGCGTTCTCGATCAGATTGCCGAGGATTTCGTCGAGATCCTGCCGCTCGATTGCGACCTGCGCATCGCGGTTGCCGTCGAGGTCGAAGCGGGTGCGCTCGTAAATCCGCGTCACCGCGCGCAGCACCGATTCCGCACTCGACCAGACGCCCGCACGCGACAGGCCCGTAGCGCGCCTTCCGACCGCCCTCGCCCGCGCCAAATGGTGATCGACGTGGCGCTGCATCACCTTGGTCTCGCGGAACACGTGACTGGCCAGCTTGGGGTCCCGCGCGGTTGCGGCATTGGTCAGCACGGTGAGCGGCGTTTTCAGCGCATGCGCCAGATTGCCCGCATGAGTCCGCGCCTCCTCTGCCTGCTTTTCCGAGTGCGCGAGCAGCATGTTGAGTTCCTGTACCAGCGGCTGCACCTCCAGCGGCAGGGGATCGGTGACCCGATTGGAACCGGTGGTGCGGATGCGCTGGATCGCTTCCCTGATCCGGCGCAGCGGGCGCAGGCCGTACCAGCTTTGCAGCGCCGCCATCAGGATCAGGCCGAGCCCGAGCACCGCAAAGCTCCACACCAGGATCGAGCGGATGCGGGCGAGCTGGAAATCGAGCTCCTCGCGCGCCGAGGCGACCGCGAAGGTCCACCGCGTGTCGCTATCAGGCAGGATCACGCTGCGCTCGACAATCCGTAGCGGCTCCTCCTCGAACTGGTCGCTGTCGTAGAAATGCGGCTCGGAATCGATATGCGGCTGCACCTTTAACGGCTCGTCCCACAGCGAGCGCGAAGGATAGCCCTCGCGCCCCGGGGCGCTGATCTGGAAATAGAGCCCGCTGTTGGGTTCGAGGAATCGCGGTTCGCCGATCGGGCGGTTGAAGTATACTTCGCCGTCAGGGCCGATTTCGGCGGTCACCAGCATCGCATTGAGCAGATATTCGAGCTGATCGTCGAAATTCTGTTCGACCAGATTGGTCAGCACCCGATCGAGGGCGAAACCGCCCGCCAGCAGCAGCACGAGGATCCAGCCGGTGGCGATGGCCATCATCCGGCGCGCCAGGCTGCCGGTGTTGGGCGGCGCGGCACCGCCCGCGATTTCGGCGTTTAGCGTTGCGGCTTCCGCGCTTTCGCGCAGCGCAGAGGGGGTTTCATCCGCCACCCGCACTGGTCCGCCCGCGTTCATCCCATACCCGCCTTAGGTCGCGCGCGGCGCTTCGGCAGGATCGTCCAGACTGTAGCCGAGGCCGCGGATCGTGGTGATCACATCGGCCCCCAGCTTCTTGCGGATGCGGGTGACGAAAACCTCGATGGTGTTCGAATCGCGATCGAAATCCTGATCGTAAATGTGCTCGATCAGTTCGGTCCGGCTGACCACCTTGCCCTTGTGGTGCATCAGATAGCTCAGCAGCTTGTATTCCTGCGCTGTCAGCTTGACCGGCTCGCCCGCGAGGGTGACGCGGCCCGAACGCGTATCGAGCCGGACATCCCCCGCCATCAGCTCGCTCGAGGTATTGCCCGACGCGCGGCGGATCAACGCGCGCAGGCGGGCGATCAGCTCTTCGGTCTGGAACGGTTTGGCGAGATAGTCGTCTGCCCCGGCATCGAGGCCAGCAACCTTGTCCGACCAGCTGTCCCGCGCGGTCAGCACCAGCACCGGGAAGGTCCGCCCTTCGCGCCGCCACATGCCGAGCACGGTCAGCCCGTCGATCTCGGGCAAGCCGAGGTCGAGAACCACCGCATCGTAATTTTCGGTCGAGCCCATGAAGTGCCCGTCCTCGCCATCGGTGGACAGGTCCACCGCATAGCCGGTCTGCTCTAGAGTGGTCTTGAGTTGCAGGCCGAGTGTCGGTTCGTCCTCGACGATCAGGATGCGCATGGTGTGCTGTGTCCCCTCTGGTTACGCGCTTGCTAAGTGGTCTCTAGAAGCGAACGCGTCAACTCGTGCAGCGTTTCATGCTCTACTGGCTGCGGCGCAATATACGCCCGGTGCGTGCGTCGACATCGACATACATCACCTTGCCGTCGCGGATGAACTTCAGGCGATAGGCCATCGCCGCACTGTCGTAAGCCGGGCCGAGATATTCCGCCCCGCGCATCATCGGCAGGACCCGGCGCTCGATCTCGCGCAGTGGAAGCACATTGCCCGCACGCATTTCCTTGCGTGCCTCGTCCTCGTCACCCTGCGGCTGTGCATGCGCCGGAGCCACGGCGAAACCGTGAGCGAGCGCTGCAGCCGCAAGGATCGAGGCGAGTTTCCTGTTCATCGTGCCCCTGTGCCTAAGCGCAGGGCATTGAACAAGCTGTGAATGGCGGCGTTGCCCGCCGTTCACCGGTTGCGCGGTGACCTACCGCGTCATCTCGTAGGTCACGCTCACCGTGACACTGCTGCCGATCTGGCCCGGCTGGATCGGCGTGCTGGCGTCTGCCGCCTGGGCTTCGACCTTGACCATCCGCATCATCGGCTGCGGCGGGGTATATCCCACCGACTCGCTGACCTTCAGCAGGCGGACGTTGGGGTAACCCGCCATCCGGGCATAGTCGCGCGCCATGGCCTCCGCCCGCTGCATCGCGGCAGCGCGCGCCTGCGCCTTGGCCGCCGTGTCATCGTCGATCGAGAAGTCAGGACCGGAAAGATCGGTCGCACCTGCGGCAACGAGGGCATCGAGCACCGGACCGGTGCGGTCGATATCACGCAGGATAACGCTGACCCGGTTCGACGCCTGGTAACCGCGGAACACCTGCTTGCGCAGTTCCTGGTCGTAGTCGTACTGCGGATAGAGCGAAACGCCGGTAGTCTGGATGTCCTTCTCGTCCACGCCCAGCGCTTTGATCCGGTTGATGACGGCTGTCATTTCGCGCGCATTTGCACGCATCGCTTCGACCGCGGTCGGGGAAAGTGTCTGCACACCCGCGCCGATGGTGGCGATATCGGGATCGCCCTTGACCGTTTCGGTTACCGAGAGCTCGACCACCGGCTGGTTGGTGGTGATCTGGACATCGGCCTGCGCGGGTTGCGAAAGAGCGACGGCAGCAGTGCCGAGCGCGAGGGAAAGCGCGAGACGTTTCATCGGGTAGACTCCATGATACAAGGTAACATTCCGGCCCTGTTCTGACATCGCCGCTTGCCCTGTGCTGAACAAAACGTCGCCAGACCTCAGGGCTGCTCTTGCTTACCAACGCGCGGCATGGCCTATGGGTTTCAGACAATTGGGGGACCCGCCGATGAATTTGCTGCGCTTTGCTCTGGCCGCGCTTGCGATGCTTGCCACCGCGCCGCTCGCCGCGCAGGAAATGGAGCAGGTACCGCCGCGCGCACCGGGCGAAGGCGATGGGCCATACGGCACGCTGATCATTCGCGGCGCGACGATGATCGACGGCACCGGTGCCCCGCCTGAGGGGCCGGTCGATATCGTGGTGCAAGGCAATCGCATCGCGCGCATCGCGCCGGGCGGCCTGCCCGACAGTG
>JBGSPZ010000293.1:0-3976 GCA_041738375.1 Parerythrobacter sp.
ACATGGTCGCCGTGCCCTTGTCGGCCAGCGCAGCGGCCATCTGCGCCACCCCGGCCTTGTCGCGCCGGTCGGTCTTGCTGCCGCCGGGAAACACGAGCGTCATGGTGGCGATCGGCACCTCCCCGGTCCGGGCGGCAACCACCCGCACACCGTTGGACAGCGTCGTTTCGGCGATTTGCGGCGCTGCCACGGCAGGCGATGCGCCGGGACCGGGCGGATCCATCCGTTCGCCATCAGGCTTTACCATCCGGATCGCACCCGTTGCCGGCGGAAGCGACACGAAGGTCGGCATCGGCACGGGATTGGCATAGGCCGATGGATCGTCCTCGCCCTTGGTGTAGGTGATGTCGGTGCGGGCCGAGGGGTCATAGTATTTCTGCGCGACCCGCTGAACGTCTTCCACCGTGATCCCGGCGATAGCCGCAAGCCGTTTGTCGGCATGGAGCGGGTCGCCGGTCGTCATCAGCGATTCGCCGAGCTCGAACGCCCGCCCGTTCGCGGTCTCGCGCCGGCGCAGCGCGCTGGCGATGATCTCGTTCTTCGCCTCGCGCAGTTCCTCTGCGGTGACCGGTTCGCTGCGCATCCGGTCGCGCTCGGCGACGAGAATCGCGCGGACCTCTTCCATATCGGCCTGCGGATTGATTACCGCGAACTGCGCCAGCACGCCGCCTTCCTCGCTGGTGGACGCAAAGTGCGAAGCGTCGACCGCCTTGCCGCTGCGCACCAGCGCCTTGTGCATGCGGCTGTTGTCGCCCCGCGCCATAATCGCATCCATCACTTCAAGCGCCGCCATGTCGGGATGGGTTTCGCCGGGCAGCTTCCAGATCGTGCCGACCAGCGGCAGGGGGACGGTGGGCGCGGTCGCATTGACCGTGCGCGGCCCGTCCCGCTCAGGCTCGCGTGTGTCGATCGTTACATCGACCGGGTTCTTTCGGCGCGGAATGTCGGCAAAATAGCGATCGACCAGCGAACGCAAATTCCCGATCTCAAAATTTCCCGCCACGATCAGCGTAGCCGTATCGGGGCCGTAATAGGCCTCGTAGAACGCGCGCGCATCGTCGAGCGTGGCGCTGTCGAGATCCTCGATACTGCCGATGCCCGGTCGGCGCTGTGGCAGCACGTCGTAGGCGTTTTCGGGAATGACGAAGCGCTGGAAGCGGCCATAGGGCGGTGCGAGGACGCGCTGGCGCAGCTCTTCCTTCACCACCTCGCGTTCCTTGTCGAACACATCCTGGTCGACCACCGCCAGCGCCATGCGCTCGCGGTGCGTCCACAGCATGGTCTCGAGATAGGCCGCAGGGACCTGTTCGTAATAATTGGTCCGGTCGCTCCCGGTCGAGGCATTGCGCGTGCCGCCGACATCCGCGGTCAGCCCGTAGATCATGTTGTAGGGCATGTTCTCGGTCTTGCGGCTGAGGATATGCTCGAACAGATGCGCGAAACCCGAACGCTTGTCGGGATCGTTCTTCGAGCCGACATCGTACCACAACGAGGTGGTGACTGTGCCGGTGCCCGTGTCGGGCAGGGCGATCACCCGCAGCCCGTTGTCCAGCGTCCATTCGGTAAAGGCGATTTCCGGCGCGGAAAGCATCGGCCCGGAAGCATCCTGCGCAGGATCGTCCTGAGCCATTGCCGGACTGGCGGCCGCCAGCGCAAGGGTGGCGGCTCCGGCGGCGAGGAAAGCACGTAGCATCTGAATCTCCCGAATGGCTTGGGAGGAGGTTCTAGACTCCGCGTTACCTGGCATTCAAGCTGGCCGCCGGGATTTCTGCAAACAGCCGTTCAGGCACGACGAGCGTCGGCGGATAAACCCAAGAGCAATGCCAGCGCCTCGTCTGCCCGTACGGCGGGCACGAAAACATGATCGTGATGATAGGCAGCAACGACATTGCAGGCGATCCCCGCATCGGCCAGCGCGCTAGCCACTGCTGCGGTCAGCCCGACGCCTTCGAGATCGGAATGGACCTGCAGCACGATGCGGCGGAAATCGGGACCTTCCTGTCCAGCCTCATCGGCCACCGGCGAAGGCACGATCGCGCTTACCCCCTCATCTTCCCGAAAGGTCGCAATCGCCGCGCCGAGCAGCTGCGGCGCGGTGTCCGGAGTGACGAGCACGAACCGCCAGCTGCGCGGGTCGAGCTGCGGATCCATCGCCGCAATCATCGCTTCGCGCCCCGAAACCGGTCCGGACATGGCTAGAGGATGTACTTGCTGAGGTCGGTATTGCCTGCCAGCTCGCCCAGCCGTTCGCGGACATAGGCGGCGTCGATCGTCACCGTCTCGCCGCGGCGATCCTCGGCCTCGAAGCTGAGTTCTTCGAGCAGCTTTTCCATCACCGTCTGCAGACGGCGCGCGCCGATGTTCTCGACCGTCTCGTTCACCTGCGCGGCGATCTTGGCGATTTCCGCAACCGCATCGTCGCCCAGTACGAGCGTCACCTCCTCGGTGCCGAGCAGCGCGCGATACTGTTCGACCAGGTTGGCGCGGGTTTCGCTGAGGATGCGGACGAAGTCCTCCTCCGTCAATGCGCGCAGCTCGACCCGGATCGGCAGGCGACCCTGCAATTCGGGCAGCATATCGGAAGGCTTGGCGACGTGAAACGCGCCGCTGGCGATGAACAGGATGTGGTCGGTTTTCATCGGCCCGTATTTGGTAGCAACGGTGGTGCCTTCGATCAGCGGCAGCAGGTCGCGCTGCACGCCTTCGCGGCTGACCGAGCCGCCGCGAACGTCGCTCACCGCGATCTTGTCAATTTCGTCGAGGAACACGATGCCATTGGCCTCGGCGTTTTCCAGCGCGACGCGGGCGACATCGTCCTGATCCATCCGCTTTTCGGCCTCTTCCTCGACCAGCCGGTCCCACGCATCGGGGACCTTGAGCTTGCGCCGCTTGGTCGGTTTGCGGCCCATCGCCTTGCCGAACATGTCGGAGAGATCGATCATGCCGACATTGCCGGCCATGCCCGGGATATCCATTGGCATGGATGGGGCCTCGGTCACCTCGATCTCGACCTCGACGTCGTTCATCGCGTCCTGCACGATGCGATGGCGGAAGCTTTCGCGGGTCGCTTCGGAGGCATTGTCACCCACCAGCGCGGTTAGCAGCCGGTCCATCGCGGCCTGCGAAGCCGCTTCGCGCACGGCGTCGCGGCGGCGTTCCTTCTCCAGCCGGATCGCCTCTTCCGCCAGGTCGCGCGCAATCTGTTCGACATCGCGCCCGACATAGCCGACCTCGGTGAACTTGGTTGCCTCGACCTTGACGAAGGGCGCATCGGCGAGCTTCGCCAGACGGCGGCTGATCTCGGTCTTGCCGCAGCCGGTAGGGCCGATCATCAGGATGTTCTTGGGCGTGACCTCATCGCGCAGTTCGGGGCCGAGTTGCTGGCGCCGCCAGCGGTTGCGCAGCGCGACGGCGACCGCGCGCTTGGCATCCTTCTGGCCGATGATGTGCTCGTCCAATGCGGCCACGATAGCTTTAGGGGTAAGGGCTTCGGTCAATTCGGTCCGTCCAGTTCTCTAATCCGTCATCCCGGACTTGATCCGGGATCCCGCTTTCTCTGAAACCGCCGCAGGAAGGGAGCGGGACCCCGGATCAAGTCCGGGGTGACGAGAAATCAAATCGTCTCCAGCGTCACATTGTCGTTGGTGAACACGCAGATATCGGCCGCGACCGCCATGGCCTTGCGTGCGATCTGCTCCGCGTCTTCTTCATAGGCATCGAGCGCGCGGGCGGCGGCGAGCGCGTAGTTGCCGCCGCTGCCGATGGCGGTGATCCCCGCTTCGGGTTCAAGCACGTCGCCGTTACCGGTCAGCACCAGCAGCACGTCCTTGTCGGCCACGATCATCAGCGCTTCGAGATTGCGCAGGTATTTGTCGGTCCGCCAGTCCTTCGCCAGCTCGACTGCGGCACGCATCAACTGGCCGCTGTACTGCTCGAGCTTGCGTTCGAGCCGTTCGAAAAGCGTGAAGGCATCGGC
>JBGSPZ010000303.1:0-9628 GCA_041738375.1 Parerythrobacter sp.
GCGAGACCAGCGGCATGCGCGCCCTGCTCAACCTCGGCCATACCTTCGGCCACGCGCTGGAGGCGGAGACCGGCTTTTCCGACCGGCTGCTGCATGGAGAGGGCGTGGCGCTGGGTATGGTGCTGGCCGCACGCTATTCCGCGCGGCGCGGGCTGCTTTCCGACGGTGATGCTGCACGGGTAGGCGAAGCAATCGAAGCAGCCGGCCTGCCGAGCGAAATCGCCGCGCTCGGCCTCATCTGCGACGGTCGGCGGCTCGCCGATCATATGCTGCACGACAAGAAGATGGATGCGGGCACCCTGCCCTTCATCCTGCTGCGCGGCATCGGCGAGGCATTTCTTGCGCGTGATGTCGATCTGGCGGACGTCGCGGCGTTCCTTGACGAGCAGCTAGAGGCGCATTGACGCGGGCTTTTGCTGCGCACAATGCTGCGCAGCATGACGCGCTTTATCGACCTCTCGATCCCGATCACCAACGACGTGGTTTCGGACCCCGAAGTGATGCGTCCGAAGATCACCTACATGACGCATCAGGACACCTGGCAGCAGATCGCGATGTTCTTTCCGGGCCTCAAAAAGGACGACCTTCCCGATGGCGAAGGCTGGGCGGTCGAGATGCTCGAGCTTAGCACCCACAACGGCACGCATATGGATGCACCGTGGCATTTCCACTCCACCACCGACAGCGGAGCAAGCCCGGCGCCGAGCATCGATGAGGCCCCGCTCGACCGCTTCTTTCGTCCGGGCGTGAAGCTGGATTTCAGCCGCCTGCCGCACGGCCATGTCGTGACTGCTGCCGAAGTCGAGGCGGAACTCGACCGGATCGGATATACGCTCCAGCCGCTCGACATTGTTCTGGTCCAATCGGGCGCGGTTTACGGGACAGACAATTTCACCGATCAGGGCGTGGGCCTCGGCGAAGAGGCAACGCTTTTTCTGACCGGACGCGGTGTAGAGGTGGTCGGCACCGATGCGTGGAGTTGGGACGCGCCTTTCAGCCACACCGCTCGCCGCTGGGCCGAGACGCGCGATCCCTCGATTATCTGGGAGGGCCACAAGGCCGGGCGCATTCGCCCCTATTACCAGATCGAGAAACTGACCAACCTCGCCGCCCTCCCCAGCCACGGCTTCACCGTCAGCTGCTTCCCGGTGAAGATCGAGCGCGCCAGCGCGGGGTGGATCAGGGCTGTGGCGATGGTGGAGGACTAAGTGCGCCCTTTGACCGAAGGATGCACAAAGATCACGTAACGCGACAGAGCGTGACGAAATGGAAGCCCCAATGCGTAGTGCGCCACTCGAATAGCCGCTTCCCAAGCCTCCTCTGTGGTGCGCCCCGGAAAGCCCTTCACGCCAGTAAAGCCAACCATGGCTAGCCATGCGTTTATGCCCCTGGAGCGCAGGAAAGCGAGATGAGCTAGCCGGTTCGTGTATTGGTAAAACACCGAATGCCAAGATGCGGCAACATCCGCCTCAACCCCAAGCTCTGTTGCTGTCCAGAATAGGGCATTACGTATGCGCCCTAGGGAATCAGGTGACGCTCCGCTCGGCGGAGTACAGAACTCGCCAATATGCGCTTTAGCCTCGACCAGAAGGATATCGTCATTGTCGAACCGAGCCAGCGCATCCCATTGCGGACCCCGCCTTGGCCAGAACTCCTTGAGCGGGGTGACAAGCTCTTCCAGCGACAACAAGGTCAGAAACGCTTCGTCACTATATTCTGCAAATTCGTCTTCTCGCAGCGGGCTTAACCAGAATATCTCTTTTGCGTCGTGGACCGACTGCAAGATTGGCACCTCAAGCGATTTCCAGCGTTCAGCTACCGCGCGCTGAATCCACATAAGACTGCCCTTGTGGCCCTCCGGTTGTGGCGTTCGCAATTTCTACTCCAACTCCAAAATCACCGCATCCACCGCCAGGCTCTCGCCTTCGGCTGCGTTGATTTTCGCCACCACCGCCTGCTTCTCGGCGCGGAGGATGTTTTCCATCTTCATAGCCTCGACCGTGGCGAGCGGCTGGCCGGGCTGGACTTCATCGCCTTCGGCCACGTGCAGCTTCACCAGCAAGCCGGGCATCGGGCAGATCAGCATTTTCGAAAGATCGGGCGGAATCTTTTCGATCATGTGGTTCGCCAGATGCGCGATGCGCGTCGGCAGGATGCGCAGCTGGTGGGTCGCGCCGCGGGTCGTCACCGCATAGCCGGTGCGGGTCGGTTTGAGCTGGAGCGTCAGCACCTCGTCGCCCACCTCGACATCGACCATTGGCTCGCCCGGCGTGTATTCCATGTCGAGTTCGACCGGTTCGCCGTCAACCGTGATCGCGTCTTCCTCCAGCGCCACTGTGTAATCGGCCGAACCGATCGTTACTGTCCAGTCGCCGGGAGCATACATCTCGCCCGCGAGCTGCTGGTCGATCCGCCGCGCACGGTCGGCATCGGCGGTCGCGATCACCCCGCCGACCGCCGCGAGTGCGCGCAGCAATTCCTCCGAGGCGGGAGCGCCGTGGAAGCCGTCAGGATACTCCTCTGCAATAAAGCCCGTGGTCAGCTCGCCCGAGCGGAAACGCTCGTGCTGCATGATCGCGGCGAGGAAATCGACGTTGTGGCCCAGACCCTCGATGCGAAACGCGTCGAGCGCCTGCACCTGCAAATCCGCTGCCTCGTCGCGGGTCTTGCCCCAAGTGATCAGCTTGGCGATCATCGGGTCGTAGAACATCGACACTTCGCCGCCTTCGGCCACGCCATCGTCGACCCGGATGTGGCCCGTCCCGCCGCGCAGTTCGGAAACGCTCAACCCCGTCCTTCGAGACGAACCCTCTGCCTTCGGCTTCGGGTTCTCCTCAGGATGAGCGGGGGTGCCCGAAGCCCGCTCATCCTGAGGAGGCGAAGGCGAAGCCAGAGCCGTCTCGAAGGACCCGGGGACCGGCGGCTGGTAGCGCACCAGTCGCCCGGTGCTGGGCAAGAAGCCGCGATAGGGATCCTCGGCATAGACGCGGTTCTCGATCGCCCAGCCATCGATGCCGATATCATCCTGCGTCATCGCCAGCTTCTCGCCTGCGGCAACACGGATCATCTGCTCGACCAGGTCGATGCCGGTGATCGCTTCGGTCACCGGATGCTCGACCTGCAGGCGGGTGTTCATTTCGAGGAAATAGAAGCTCTCGCCACTCGGGTCCGCGCCGCTGACGATCAGCTCGACAGTACCGGCGGAGTAGTACTCCACCGCCCGCGCCAGGGCTACGCATTGCTCGCCCATCGCCTGGCGCATCATGGGCGTGACGAAGGGCGACGGCGCTTCCTCCACCACCTTCTGGTGGCGGCGCTGGATGCTGCACTCGCGCTCGTTGAGGTAAAGGATATTGCCGTGCTGGTCGCCGAGTATCTGGATTTCGATGTGACGCGGATTGAGGATGAATTTCTCCAGGAACACCCGCTTGTCGCCGAACGAATTGAGCCCTTCGCGCTGGGTCGCCTCGAAGCCTTCTTCGACATCCTTGTCGTTGTAGGCGAGCCGCATCCCCTTGCCCCCGCCGCCGGCGCTGGCCTTCATCATTACCGGATAGCCGATCCTGTTCGCCCACATCAGCGCATCGGCGGTGGTCTCGACCTCTCCGTCCGATCCCGGGACCGTGTTGACCCCGGCCTCCATCGCCAACTTCTTGGACTCAATCTTGTCCCCCATCGCCGCAATCGCGCCGACCGGCGGGCCGATGAAGGCGATGCCCTCCGCCGCGAGTGCTTCGGCGAAACTGGTGCGTTCGGAGAGGAAGCCATAACCCGGATGCACCGCCTCGGCCCCGGTCTGCTTGCACGCGGCGATGATCTTGTCCGCGACCAGATAGCTTTCGGCCGCGGGCGAAGGGCCGATATGCACCGCCTCATCCGCCATCTTCACGAAGGGCGCGCGCGCATCGGCATCGGAATAGACCGCCACGGTGGCGATCCCCATCCGGCGGGCGGTCTTGATGACGCGGCAGGCAATCTCGCCGCGATTGGCAATCAGGATTTTCTTGAACATCTATTTTCGATCCATGTAGTCCTTGTCTACCAGATGGTATCCGCCCTCGGGGGTCCCATCGATGTAGAACTTGGCATTGGCGCCTGTTGGGGGTGCCAGATTCCTGGCATCGCACAGGTTGAATTCGTGAGTGTAGAACATCTTGTATTCCACGAGCTTCTCACCGCGAATGACTTTTGAAGCGACGATCCGCCCGACACAGGGGTTCTCGAAGTCTCCACAGGATTTGTGATCTTCAGCGCTGATCCAAGTCCCAATGACGACTACGTCAGCATGCCTGCGATCCTCGCGATGCGAAGCCTCGATCCGGTCGGCCACTTCGCGAGAGACAGTCGGACAGGCTTCCGCCGCACCGATCGGGAGCAGGCAGGCGGCGATCAACGCGAAGCCGAAACGATGCGGCGCCGTGATCCTGGGCCTCCAGATCTTGCTCGCATCCTCAACCATCTTGGAACCTGGCATCCTAACGTGCTCTTTCCGCTACTTGACGCTGCGCATAGCCGATTAGCGCGTGCACGTAAGCCCCTGCGCCGCGTCGCTCGCCTTCTCCGGCAAGCAGGCCTTCCATCGCTCCCGCAAGTCGCTGGATGTTGCCCGGCGAAAGAGTACCCAGCGGCGTGACGTAGATACCGATGGTGAACAAGATCGCGCTGGTTTCGGGCAAGCGGCGCAGGGTCTGGCGTTCGGAGCGGACGAACAGTGTCTCGCCCGCGTTTTCCGGCGTGACATGCGCGAAGGCGACTTCGGGCGGTTCGGCAACCCAGCGGCGCTCTCCGGTGGCGGCGATGAACCAGTTGCACCGGCCATAGATCGCGCCGGGCTTGAGCTTGGCCATGAAATGGTCGACGCCGGTAGCGAGCTGTTCCTCGTATCCCTGAATCGGCGCGTGGAGCGACCGCAGCGGCAGACCCAGCTTGTCAGCCGGCGTCCAGTCGGAGGGCCACGCCACTGCGGCGCCGACAAGGCCGTACTGCTCGTCGCCGGGACGCCGGGTGAGCAGGCACATATCCTCATGATGCGCACGCGCGGCTTCTGGGAGACCGCCGCTAAGGCCGAGCATCGCGGCGAGTTCGGCTCCGGGAGCGTCGCCTTCGGGGGAGAGTTGGACCCCCTGTGGATAGGCAGCGAACGCGGCCTCGCGTGCGGCAAGGTCGGGACCGGGCTGGAGCCACGCATCCTCGGCCAGCTTCGACAGCCCGATCGCCAGCCGCCCACCTCCGCGCGCCTTGGGGAGCAGTTGATCGACAGAGAAGCCGAGGGTCACGACCGCTCGTCATCCCAGCGAAAGCTGGGATCGTTATCGGCATGGAGCGGGGCTGCGAGCGATCCCAGCTTTCGCTGGGATGACGACTGTTGAGCGGTTCTGTGCTCCCCTGCCCCGTCGCCCTGGACTTGATCCGGGGTCCCGCATTTTTCTCGCGGCGCGCTGGAAGGCAGCGGGACCCCGGCTCGCGGGCCGGGGTGACGGGAGCATGGATGGTTCAATCCGCAGGTTCCGTCTGCCTCTCGGCCTTGCCCTGAGCCCGTCGAAGGGGTTCCTCGCCCTTGAGCCCCGTCAGACCCAGCTTCGCGAACAGCGCAGCATCGCTGTCGTCACCCGCATTGGGCGCGGTCAGCAGCTTGTCGCCGGTGAAGATCGAGTTCGCCCCGGCGAGGAAGCACAGCGCCTGCGTCGCCTCGGACATCGATTCGCGCCCGGCGCTGAGGCGGACCATGCTCTTGGGCATGGTTATCCGCGCCACCGCGACGGTGCGGACGAATTCGATATCGTCGATTTTCGCCAGCGGGGTATCGGCGAGCATATTGCCCAGCACCGTGCCCTTGATCGGCACCAGCGCGTTGACCGGCACGCTTTCGGGATGCTGCGGCAAGGTGGCGAGCGTGTGGACGAAGCCGACGCGGTCCTCGCGCGTTTCGCCCATGCCGATGATGCCGCCGCTGCACACATTGATCCCTGCGCTGCGGACATTTGCGAGCGTATCGAGCCGTTCCTGCATCGAGCGAGTCGAGATGATCCGCTCGTAGTATTCCGGGCTGCTGTCGATATTGTGGTTGTAGTAGTCGAGCCCTGCCTCGGCTAGCATCTCGGCCTGATGCGGTTCGAGCATGCCCAGCGTCATGCAGGTCTCCAGCCCCATCTCGCGCACGCCCTTCACGATCTCGACGATCGCGGGCATGTCGCGATCCTTGGGATTGCGCCACGCCGCGCCCATGCAGAAACGCTGGCTGCCCGCATCCTTCGCCTGCGCCGCGCGCTGGAGCACGGCCTGCGCATCCATCAGCTTGGTCGCCTCGACGCCGGAATCTGCATGGACCGACTGCGAGCAATAGCCGCAATCCTCCGGACACCCGCCGGTCTTGATGCTGAGCAGAGTGCAGAGCTGGACTTGCGTGGGCGGGTGGTATTCGCGGTGGATCGTCGCTGCGTGAAACAGCAGCTCGGTGAATGGGAGGTCGAATAGTGCGGCGATCTCGGCGCGGGTCCAATCGGAGCGGGGGTGGGTCAAAACAGCAATCCCATTTCATTCAGGGGTCAGTCTGGGAAATACGCGTCCAACTTCTCTTCGGAAAATTCAAGCGCGGGCGCATTCTCGGCAATCCAGTCGCGAACACAATTGCGGCTCTCGATAGTGGCATTGACTATATCGTACACGGAGACTGTCTCGCCAACACCGTCAATGCGGTTGGCCACACCGCAGTGGGTCGTTTGTTGCCGCAGATCTTCCATCTGCTCGTTCGTACCCAAGGCCACGCTTTCGATGGTATAGATCTCATAGAATTCTCCCGGATTGACCGGATCACACCTCGCAGGATCACGTATCGGCGCGTCCCATTCGCAACCAGCAGGCTGAGCGGGCAAATCGGGCGCTTGGGTGAGCAATAGACCAAGAAGGGCAATCACTCGGCTACCTCCAACTCATCCCCTAGCGGAGGCATATTGTGGCCCAGCAGCCGCAGCATATCCGCCCCGCATTCGACCACGTTTGAACCCGGGCCATAAATCCCCTGCACCCCCGCCTCGCGCAGGAAGTCGTAGTCCTGCGGCGGGATCACGCCGCCGGCGACGACCTTGATGTCGCTGCGGCCGGTCTCGCGCAGCAGGTTGATCAGTTCGGGGATCAGCGTCTTGTGGCCTGCCGCTAGGCTGCTCGCGCCGATGGCATCCACGCCCTCCGCAAGCGCCATATCGGCGGTCTCGGAAGGGGTCTGGAACAGCGGTCCGCTGACCACGTCGAAGCCCATATCGGCAAAGGCGCTGGCGATCACATTGGCACCGCGGTCATGCCCGTCCTGGCCCATCTTGGCGACCATGATCTTCGGCTTGCGGCCCAGGCGGCGTTCGACCGCCTGCACCCCTTCGACCACCTGTTCGTAGCGCGGATCGCCGGCATAGGCGCTCGCATAGACCCCGCGCACCGGCTTTGGCAGCGTGTCGTAGCGGCCGAAGGCTTCCTCCATCGCCGAACTGATCTCGCCCAATGTGGCGTCGTGCCGTGCGGCTTCGACGGCCAGTGCGAGGAGGTTGCCGACCGACCTTGCACCTTCGCTCAGCGCTCTCAGCGCCGCCTGACACGCCGACTCCTCCCGCTCTGCCCGCACCCGCGCAAGCCGCGAAATCTGGCTTTCGCGCACCGCGTGATTGTCGATGTCGAGCGTGTCGATCGGGTCTTCGCTGTCCTTGCGGTATTTGTTGACCCCGACGATCACCGTCTCGCCCTTGTCGATGCTCGCCTGCTTCGCGGCGGCGGCCATCTCTATCGCGGCCTTGGGCTTGCCGGTCGCGACATAGGCGGTCATCCCGCCCGCTGCCTCGACCACGGCCAATACCTTGCGCGCCTCCTCAACCAGCGCCGCGGTCAGGCTTTCAACGTAGTACGAACCGCCGAGCGGATCGGCGACGTTGCAGATGCCGCTTTCCTCCTGCAGCACCAACTGGGTGTTGCGCGCGATGCGGGCGGAAAAGTCAGTCGGAAGCGCGATTGCTTCGTCTAAAGCGTTGGTATGCAGCGACTGGGTGCCGCCCAGCACCGCCGCCATCGCCTCTATCGTGGTGCGGATGACGTTGTTGTAGGGGTCCTGTTCCTGCAAGCTGACGCCGCTGGTCTGGCAATGGGTGCGCAGCATCTTCGACTTGGGGTCCTTCGCCCCCAGCCCCTCCATCACCTCGTGCCACAGGGCACGGCCGGCGCGCATCTTGGCGACTTCCATGAAGAAGTTCATCCCGATGCCCCAGAAGAAGCTCAGGCGCGGCGCAAAGGCATCGATGTCGAGCCCCGCCGCGATGGCACGCTGCGCGTATTCCTTGCCGTCGGCGATGGTGAAGGCGAGTTCCTGCACCGCCGTCGCACCGGCCTCGTGCATGTGATAGCCGCTGATCGAGATGCTGTTGAACTTCGGCATATGCGCTGAGGTGTAGGCGATGATGTCCGAGACGATCCGCATGCTCGGCTCGGGCGGATAGATATAGGTGTTGCGGACCATGAACTCCTTGAGGATGTCGTTCTGGATGGTCCCGGCGAGCTTGTCCTGGCCCACCCCCTGCCGCTCCGCCGCGACGATGTAGAACGCCAGCACGGGGATCACCGCGCCGTTCATCGTCATGCTGACGCTCATGGTGTCGAGCGGGATCTGGTCGAACAGGATTTCCATGTCGCGCACGGTGTCGATCGCGACCCCCGCCTTGCCGACATCCCCGACCACGCGTGGATGGTCGCTGTCGTATCCACGGTGGGTGGCGAGGTCGAAAGCGACCGACAGCCCCTTCTGCCCCATCGCAAGGTTGCGGCGGTAGAAGGCGTTCGATTCCTCGGCGGTGGAGAAACCCGCATATTGGCGGATGGTCCACGGGCGGCCGGTGTACATCGAGGCGTAGGGCCCGCGCGTGAACGGCGCGATGCCGGGGACGCCGGGTTCAAGACCCTCGGTGTCATCGCTCGTATAGAGCGGCTTTACCGCAATCCCCTCGGGCGTGTGCCAGGTGAGGTCGCGGCCCTTCACCTCCTTTTCGGCGAGGGATTTCCAGTCGTCGTAGCTCGGGCCAGCGTCGTTCGTATCGGTCATGCCGATCCCATAACCACATTCGTCATCCCAGAGAAAGCTGGGATCGCCCTATTTAGATCACCGCGCTTGCGGCACGATGCCCCCGCCTGCGCGGGTGCTGCGGGCCAGCAGTCTTTCGGACTACTGGCCCTTGAATTCCGCCTTGCGCTTCTGGAGGAAGGCCATGCCGCCTTCCATCGCATCCGCGCTCGCACCCGCCAGCCGCTGGCCTTCGGCTTCGGCGAGGAAGACTTCGGGCAGCGTGCCGTCCATCGCGGTGGCGATATTCCGCTTCATCGTGGCGAGAGCGAGGGTGGGCCCGTTGGCGAGCTTCTCCGCCAGCGCCTTCGCCTCAGTCATCAAAGCGTCGTCGTCGACCGCCTTGTAGATCAGCCCCCAGCTTTCGGCCTGTTCGGCGCCGATCTTTTCACCCAGCATCATCATCCGGTTGGCGCGCGCGCGGCCGATGCTACGCGCGAGCAGCCAGGTCGAGCCGCCGTCGGGCACGAGGCCGATGTTGACGAAGGCCTGGAGGAAATAGGCGCTCTTGCCCGCGAGCACGAAATCGCCCGCCAG
>JBGSPZ010000342.1:0-2376 GCA_041738375.1 Parerythrobacter sp.
CGCCGAAGCGCGGCTTGCGCGGATCGACCAGCTAACGCAGTCCGCTTCGGGCAATGCGGGCCGCGCCGAGGGGCTGCTCATCGCCTTTGCCGCGCGCCGGACGCTCGAACGCGGCGATGAGCTCGGCTATCTGGGCGACCAGCTGCGGCTGCGCTTCGGCATGGCCCAGCCCGATGCCGTGCGCGTGGTGCTCGAAGCTTCGAAAGATCCGATCAGGCTCGACCAGCTGATTGCCCGGCTCGACGGGCTCGAACCCACGCTGGTTACGCCGAGCGAAGCGCCGTCGTTCGCCCGCTTTCGGCGAGAGCTGGGGGATCTGTTCGTGATCCGGCGTGAATCTACGCCCTCCACACGCCCCGACCGTTCAATTTACCGTGCGCGATTGTCGCTCGAGCAGGGCCGCGTGGAAGATGCCATCGAGGAAGTTCGTACCCTGCCTGGGGCCGACAGTGCGAGGCAATGGATTGTCGATGCAAAGCGCTATGCTGCGATACAGAACGCGCTGATTATACTCGAAACAGCGGCGATCCAGGAAACCAGCGGCTTGCGCGACAGCGCCGGGCAGGCGATCGATCAGCCTGGCCCCGTTACGCGTTAGGGCAGGGCTTCAGGCACGCAACAGCTCCGGCAGATCGCCGGTCACGCCGCGCGCTTCGTCCATGAAAAAGGTCTTGAGCGGTCCGATCCGTTCCACCCCCGCCATGCCGATGCGGCGGATCGCCGATGCCGTCCTGCCGGGTATGCCGAACAGCCGGGTCAGGCCGTCGGTCGCCAGCGCCACGGTGAAGGCATCGAGCCCGCGCCACTGCTCGTATTTGCGCAGCAACTGCGTGTCACCCGGATCGAGCCCCAGCCGCATGCCTTCGGCCAGTACCTCCACCAGTGCACCGACATCGCGCAGGCCCAGATTTAGGCCTTGCCCGGCGATCGGATGGATCCCGTGCGCCGCGTCGCCGATCAGCGCGAGCCGGTCGCTGGTGATCCGCGCTGTGTGATGGAATCCGAGCGGGTAGGACGATCGCGGCCCGACAGACTGGATTTCGCCGAACAATCCGCTCATCCGCTTTTCGACCTCGGCGAGGAATGCGCGGTCGGGCAGTTTGAGCGTGCCTGCCGCGTCCTTCTCGCCCACGGTCCACACCAGCGCGCTGCGATGGGTGCCGTCGGCACGGTCGAGCATCGGCAGCAGGGCAAAAGGCCCGGCGGGATAGAAGATTTCCCATGCGACGTTATCATGCGGCAGTTCGTGCGTCAGCCCGGCGATGATGGCGCGGTGGCTGTAGTCCCACTTCGCGATGGTGATCCCGGCTTCGTCACGCGTGGGGGAATTGCGGCCTTCCGCAGCGATCATCAGACTGGCGTGCAGTGACGTGCCGTCGCCCAGCAAAACGGAAACACCGTGTGCTCCGCGATCGCGCTCCATGATTTCGCTCTTCGCATGCCACGCGATCAGCGGTTCTTCGTACGCGGCTTCGAACAGCGCGAGGCGCAGTTCGCGGTTGGCGAACATCCGGCCCAAGGTGCCCTCGTGTGGCTCGGGCGTGAAGTCGATCGAGCCGGGCTTCATCTGGTCGGTCACCGCAATCGACGCGATGGGGCAGCCATGCGGTTCGAGCCGTTCGGCCAGCCCGACATTGGTGAACAGGTTCCAACTCGCAGTCGAAATCGCCGAGGCGCGCCCGTCGAACCCCTCGGCGGTCAATTCGGCCGGATCGGCGCGGTCGACGACATGGCTCGAAATGCCCTTGCGCGCTGCCGCCAGGGCCAATGTCATTCCCACCAGCCCGCCGCCGAGGATGAGGAGATCGCGCTTGTCCATCATGCTTTAACCCTATGTCAGATCGCCTTTCCTTGAAGCGGACGAAAGCCGCTTGCAAGCCCGATACCTCACAAAGCGGTTGTCGATTGCTCTCGGTTGAAATAGGCCTCGACGCGATGAGGGGCCTTCTTGCGTGCGATCAGCCGGTTATGCCCCAGGGAGCATATCGATGACGACCGCAGTCGCCGCTGGTGAGACCGGAACATTCCGCAAGCTGCTGGGCGACCGTAGGCTAGTCGCCTCTGCTCTCTTGACCACCGCGGTGGCGATCTTCTTCTGGACCCAATCGCGCTATCCCGCGCTCAACGAAAAAGCCGCGATGGGCGGCGATACCAACATGAACGGGATAGCCTTCGACCAGGTGCTCGAATGGATCCCCAACAGCGGCCTGCTGTGGGACATCACCGTCAACACGGTGAACTGGATGTACACCAACTGGAAGGGAATGACCTTCGGCGTGCTGTTCGCCGCTTGCGCCCTGACCCTGCTGGGGCTGATCGAACGGCGCGGGTTCGAGAACCGCTTCGCCAATGCGGCGCTCGGCGCGGCGATCGGCA
>JBGSPZ010000356.1:0-2717 GCA_041738375.1 Parerythrobacter sp.
TGTCGCTCGACCGCGAGCAGGCCGGGGCCGTCGTGATCGAAATTGCGGATCGTGGTCAGCCCGCGCCGCAGTGCCACGCTGCCGGTGCGTGCCTTCGATAGATCGGCGATCTGGCGGTAGAGCGGATGGCCGGGGTCGAAATTGCTCTCGGCGGTGGTCGCATCGGTGCCGAGCAGGGTGTTGTCGTTGTACACCGCTACCTTGCTCGGGAACATGTCTTCGCGTGCGAGCTGGTCATTGCCGTCGGAGACGAAGCCCTGTTCGTCGCCGTAATACACCGTCGGCACGCCGCGCAGGGTGAACATCATCGCATGGCCGAGCATCACCCGTGCGAGCAGTTCGCCGGCGTCTGCTTTGGGCGCATTCTGCTTCACGAACATCGAGAAGCGCCCGAAATCGTGATTGCCGAGGAAGGTCGGCAGGCCCGTCGCGGTCTTTGCGCCGCCGGGATAGATCGCGTCCTGCTCGAGGAATTCGGCCATCACCCGCGGCGGGGCCTTGCCGCTGGCGACCTGCTGCGCCGCCGCCGCGAAACCCATGTCGAGTGCATAGGGCAGCCCGCTTTCGGCCATCACCCGCGCGTTGATGATCGCGTCGGGGCTCTGGTAGGCGATCTCGCCGAAGATGTGGAAGTTGGGGATACCCTTCGCCTCGGCGCGTTCGAGCATCGCGGGGACGAAGGCCTGCCAGAATTCGGGGTTCACATGCTTGGCGGTGTCGATGCGGAAGCCGTCGATCCCGTAGCGGTCGATCCAGTCGCCGAAGATCTCGATCATGCCCGAAACCACGCGCGGGTGTTCGGTCGCAAGATCGTCCAGCCCGACGAAATCGCCATAGACGCTGCTCTCGCCGATCCAGAAGCTGTCGCCGCGATTGTGGTAATAGATCGGATCGTTAAGCCAGGCGGGGACCTTGACGTCCTTCTCCGCCGCCGGAACCACCGGGGTGTAGGCGAAGGATGGATCGGTCAGCTTGGCCCAGTTTTCCGCGCTCGGGTCCTTGTCCCCGGCGAAGCCGTGATTGATCGGCGCCCCGTCCGGCCCGCCGCGCCTCGAATAGGGATAATCCGCCTTGCTGCGATACTGATACTGGTCCTCGGCATAGCGGATCACGTCGGCGGTGTGGTTGGTGATGATGTCCATATAGACCTTGATCCCGCGCGCATGCGCCGCGTCGACGAAGGTGCGGAAATCCTCATTGGTCCCGAAATGCGGGTCGACCTGGGTGAAATCGGTCACCCAGTACCCGTGATAGCCCGAGCTTTCGTCGCCCTTGGGCCCTTGCACCGGCTTGTTCTTGAAGATCGGCGCGAACCAGATCGCGGTGACGCCCATGCCCTGGATGTAGTCGAGCCGCGCAATCAGGCCCTTGAGGTCGCCGCCGTGGTAGAACCCCTTGTGCGCGGGGTCGAAACCGCTCTTCAGCCGGTCCGCCGGAAGCCCGCCGAGATCGTTCGACTTATCGCCATTCTCGAACCGGTCGGGGAGGACGAAATAGACCACCTCGTCCTGCGGCAGCCGCTCGCGCAGCGTGTCGGCCTCGTCGTGATGCTCGGCCCATGCCGGGCTGGCGATGGCGAGCGCCGCGAGAGAGGCGGCGAGGGCAAGGAGCGGTTTCATCAGGCAGACTTCCTCTGGTCCGGGGGCATGCAATGGGCGCGCAGGAATTCGACGTGGGGGGGCAGGGTGCCCGCGATACGCTCGACGCCCTGTTCGATCCGAAGCATCATCGCGGCGAGCTGGTCGTCGGGCAGCGCATCGGCGATCGGGTTCCAGCTTTCGGGCAGCACGTCCTGCCCGACGAAGACCTGCAGCCAGCCTTCCGGCGTGAACAATTCCTCGTGCTCACGGTGAATGAACCCGGCGGCGCGGAACTGGTCGATCTTGGCCTCCAGCGTATCGGGCAATTCCATCGCGCGGCAATGGTCCCAGAACGGCTCACCGGTCCGGCCGTTGGCCCGGTAGTGCAGGATCAGGAAGTCGCGGATCCGCTCCCACTCGAAGCGCGCCTGGCGGTTGAATTCGGCGGCCATGGCCGGCTCGGTCCGCGCGCCGGGCAGCATCTGGAGGAAGCGCGCGATGGACGACTGGATCAGGTGGATGCTGGTCGATTCGAGCGGTTCCATAAATCCGGCTGCAAGGCCGATGCCGAGGCAATTTCCGCGCCATTGCTCGGCGCGCATGCCGGTGGTGAAGCGCAGCGCGTTGGGCTCGGCCTGCGGTTCCCCGTCGAGATGCGCAAGCAGGATATCCAGCGCCTCCTGCTGCTCCATGAAGGCGCTGCAGAACACATGGCCGTTGCCGATCCGGTGTTGCAGCGGGATGCGCCACTGCCAGCCCGCCTTGCGCGCGGTGCTCCTGGTATAGGGCGTAAAGTCGCCTTTGGTCGCGCAGGGGACCGCGATCGCGCGGTCGCACGGCAGCCAGTGCGTCCAGTCGAGGAAGGCGCTCCCCATCGCCTCGCCCAGCAGCAGGCTGCGAAAACCGGTGCAGTCGATGAAGAAATCGCCGCCTATCGTCCCGCCGCCCTGCAAGGCGATCGAGGCGATATCCCCGTTTTCGCCATCGCGGACGACGTCGCCGACCAGCCCTTCGATCCGCGTCACTCCGCGCGCTTCGGAATAGCGGCGTAGATAGGCGGCATAGAGCCCGGCATCGAAGTGATAGGCCCACGGCATGTCCGGCGCGGGCTGGCCCGGCCCGGCGCGCCAGATCTGC
>JBGSPZ010000407.1:0-4142 GCA_041738375.1 Parerythrobacter sp.
CCAGATGTAGCCGCCGCGATTTTCGCCGCCCTCCTTGCGCTCGCCGGGCTCGACCCGCAGTTCGAACACCGGGCGCGCCATCCAGGTGGCGGTGACATCGCGCACCTGTGCCGGGGTGAGCTTCGCTGCGCGTTCCAGCTCCTTGCGGTATGAGGTCGCATCGCCCTGGTACAGCAGGCCTTCCGCCAGTGTCGGGGCCTTGCCGCTGAAACCGCCGACCTGTTCCAGACCACGGATCTGGCCTGCGGCATAAGTTGTCAGCGCGCGATCGAGCTCGTCTTGCGTCGGGCCCTGGATCATGAACTTGGCGATCTCTGCGTCGAGCGCGGCGGCCACGTCTTCGGGGTCCTTGCCCGGCGCGGCATCGGCGTAGACCACCAACTGGCCCGCCTGCGCGAAGATGTCCGCGCTCGCGACCACGCGTACCGCCATCTGCTGCTCGCGCACCAGCGCATTGTCGAGCCGCGAGGAGGCAAGCCCGCCGAGCACGATCGCACCGGCCGAGAGCGGCAGGTAATCGGGATTGTTCAGCCCCGGCACCGCCCACATGCGATAGATCCGGGTGGTCGCGACCTGGTCGTAGATCGTCTTGCTCGCCGCCTCGGGCAGCATCGGGACAGAGACGTCGAGCTTGGGCACCGCAGGGCCAGCCGGAATCGCGCCGAACCACTTGGTCACTTTCTGCCGCGCGGTCGCAGTATCGATATCGCCCGCCAGCACCAGGATCGCGTTGTTGGGGCCGTAGTTGTCGCGGAACCACTGCTTGACGTCTTCCAGCGTCGCGCTGGACAGGTCATCCATCGAGCCGATGGTCGAGTGGTGGTAGGGGTGGCCCGAGGGGTAGAGGTTTTCGAGCTGCTCGTACTCGACCAGGCCATAGGGCTGGTTGTCACCCTGCCGCTTTTCGTTCTGGACCACGCCGATCTGGTTATCGAGCTTCTCCTGCGTGACCGCGCCAAGGAGGTAACCCATGCGATCGGATTCGAGCATCAGCGCAAGGTCGAGCGCCCCGGTGGGGACGGTCTGGAAGTAATTGGTCCGGTCGAACCAGGTGGTTCCGTTGAAATCGGTCGCCCCGACCTGCTGCAGCGGCTCGAAGAAATCGCCCGGTGCGTTTTCCGAGCCATTGAACATCAGGTGTTCGAACAGATGCGCGAAGCCGGTCTTTCCCTTCGGCTCGTGCTTCGAACCGACACCGTACCACACGCTGACGCCGACCACCGGGGCCTTGCGGTCGGTGTGGACGAGTACCGTCAGCCCATTGTCCAGCTTGAAGCTCTCGTAGGGGATCGAAACCTGCTCGATCAGCTCGGCCAGCGGTGCCGGTTCGGGCATGGCAGCGGCATCGGCTTCCATCGCATCGCCTGCATGGTCGTCGGCGAAGGCGGGTGGCGTGCCGAGCGAGAGGGCAAGCGCCGCAAGGCTGGCGGTGGCGAAAGTGTAACGCATGAAGTGGTCCCCGTTTATCGAATACAGTCCGTCTGGATCGCCCCTAGCGGCTCACCGCCGATTGCGCACCGTTTTTCGACGAGTGGCGTTCTCCAGCGCATCAACGCGCCAGAAATGCACCGGTTTCAGCTCGTGCCGCACGAAAAGCTTCGCCTGGTCGGCGTAGTGCTTGCTCCGCGGACGCGTCGTCGCGGCGCCGAACGGCTGGATCGATTGCGACCGCACCCGCTGGCCGGGTTCCCACTCGACGAACATCAGGAAGCTGTCGCCATGCTTGATCGACAGCCTTCCGTCCTCGTCGACGTCCCAGGTGGTCGAGGCGCGCAGCGTGTCGCTGCCCCCGTCGAGCGGCAGATCGACCGCATAGGGCCCGAGCGGCTGGCGCAGCCGCAGCAGCTCGGACATCGGCGGATCGAGCCGCCCGAAATGTTCGGTCAGATGGTCGGCGCTGCGCTGCAGTTCCTCGCGCGCATCGGGCCACGGCCGGTTGAGATATTCGGCCGACATGAACGGCTTGATCATCAGCAGGGCGATGGCATCGGCACCTCCCTTGCTGTCGGCGGTCCAGTCCCATTTTGCGAGCAAGGCCTGCGCCTTCGCCAGCTCGGGCTCGCGCTGGAGGTCGAGCGCGGCAACCTCGCGCATCATCCGCGCGACGTAGCCGGTGTTCTCGTATGCGGTGTCGTATTTGATCCGCTCCAGGTTGGCGCGATCGATTACCGGGGTGGCTTCCATCAGCTTTGCCGCGCGCCGCGCGCGGTTGGTGGTCTTGAGCTCGACCCCCATCTCCGGTGGCACGCTGTCGGGCGAAAGGTCGCTGCCGGCACCGGCGGCGGAGAAGGGCGAATTGTTCGAATTGAACAGCCAGCCGCTCGCCGGATTGACCAGCTGCGGGATCGCCGCGAAATCGACCGACCGGGTCCAGAGCGCCTTGCTGGTGTTGCCCGGCAACACGCCGCGCCAGTCGAATCCCTTGGGCCGGTCGGGGATCGCCGCATTGTAGAAATAGCCGATGTTGCCCTGCTTGTCGGCATAGAGGAAATTGGTGCTCGGAATGTCCATCCGCGCGAGGATCGATTTGAATTCGGTCAGGTCCTTGGCCTTGTTGAGTCGGTAATAGGCATCCAGCTGGCCGAGATTGTCCATCCCGCCGTAACGGATGGCGAAGGCTCCCTTGCTGTTTATGATGACCGGGCCGTGGATACTGCGATGCACGGTGCGGCGGATCGGCAGCACCACCGGCCCGAAGCGGACCGGCAGGGTGACCGTCTTGCTTTCCAGATCGCGCCATTCGCCGTCGAATTTGTAGCGCTTGCCGCTCTTGTCGAGCTCCAGCTTGTAGACATCGACCATGTCCGGCCGGTTGACCGTATTGGTCCAGCCGATTTCCTCGTTGTGGCCGAGGAAGGGGAAGGGGCTGCCGGGGAAATTGGCCCCGGCATAATGCCACCCTTCATTGCTCTCGACCACCAGCTCGTACCACGCGACCCCGCCGCGCAGCGGCTGGTGGCTGTTGGACACGAGCCGCGTCACCCCGTCGCCCGATTTCTGCGGGGCGATCGCAAAGGCGTTGGAACCGGACAGCGCGTCCCCGCCCATCGGGATCGGCATCGGGCTTCGATATGCAGTCGTGGCCGGCCGCTTTTCCGGCTGCATGATCGGCTCGGCAGCGGGCTGCGCGCCCAGGTCCTCGACCGGGATCGGCGGGCCGTATTCGGGGACCATCGGCTCGTCGGCCACCAGCGGACCGATGACATTGTTGAGCCCGAAAAAGAACGGCTGGCGCAGCGCGAACCCGGTCGCGACATCCTCGCCGTTGACCGGGAAGAGGTTCGCCAGCTTGAGTTCGCCAGGATGCTCTTCAGCGTATTGGTTCAAACCCGTCGCATAGGCTTCGAACAGTGCGCGGGTATCCGCTGGCAGTTGCTTGTAATTCCGCTCCGCCGTGCCGCGCGCGTCGAGCAGGTGATAGACGAAGTCGACCTGCGCTCCTTCCTCGCCGGCGATCGCGCCATACCGGCCGCGCGCCATCGCGACGACATCCTGCAGCGTGTGGAAATCGTCCTCGGCATGCGCAATCGCGACGCCATAGGCGACATCGGCATCGGTCTCGCCATAGATGTGCGGCACGCCATATTCGCTGCGGACGATTTCTGCGGTGTAGCTGTTCGGGGCAGAGCGAGCGGAATCGCCAATCGGTGCCTTGCCCGGATGGGCGAAGAACGGTTCCCAGGTCGCGAGGCCCACAAAGGCGACGAGCAGCAGCGTCAGCAGCGTCCAGCCGCCGCGCGATAGCCATTTGCGGAACACATTGCCTCCCCGGTCGATTAGATGCTCGACAATTGCCGTTTGCAACTGTCAGGTCAACCGACCCATTCCATTCGCAAATCGGGGAGAACTCCAATCCTGACTCGGACTCTTTCGCTCGCACTGGCGGCCACCGCCCTCTCTGCCACTACATTCTGGACCCCGGCACTTGCGCAAACCGTCGTCGGATCGGGCGTCGAACCATCCGAAGCTGCGAACAGCGCCGCGCGCCCGGTGGAGTTTTCCGCCGCGATCCCCGACGGTGCTGCGCTGGCCGTGGTCACCATCGGTACCGAACTGCCTTCGCTTGGTGCATTGCCGCAGGATGCCGCCGCCTATGTCGCGGCGAGCGATTATGCCGGCAAGGCGGGCGAAACGCTGGCGAT
>JBGSPZ010000411.1:0-3028 GCA_041738375.1 Parerythrobacter sp.
CGGCGTTGCTGGCCGAAGCCTCCGCCCGCGTCTGCCGAGCGGCGGGCACCGCCGCCGCCGAACAAGCCATCGAAAATGTCGCCCAGGTCGATACCTTCGGTGCCGAAGCCTTGGAAATCCTCGGGCCGGAAACCCTGCGGACCATTGCTGCCCGCGCCGCGAAAGCCGCCGCCCATCCCGGCAAACGGATTGGCCGGATTGCCGTCGGCATCGATTTCGCCGCGATCGAACTGCGCGCGTTTGGTCTTGTCGCTCAGCAGGTCATAGGCCTGGGTGACCTGGCTGAACCGCTCGGCCGCCTTGGGATTGTCCGTATTGCGGTCGGGGTGCAGCTGCTTGGCGAGCTTGCGATAGGCGCTCTTGATGTCCTGCTCGGACGCAGAGCGTGCCACGCCAAGGGTCGCGTAGGGATCGGATGCATGCGTCGCCATCGAGCGTGTTAGCTAGGTGCTACAGTGAGCGCGCGCAAGCAGATACGCTTCTGGCGAATGACCGGCATCAATGGATGATCGTTCGATCGTATTTCCTGTGCCAATTTCCAAAAGCAAAACCGGCAAGCCAAACAAGACCGACAAAGACTGCTGCGGCAACAGCAGAGCCAATTCGAGTGGACCAACCGATCGGTTCCGCATCAGTGAGAAGCTCTATGCCCCACAATGCGAGAGAGACGAAAAAAACCAGACCAAAGAAGCCCTTGAGATCTGGCAAGGTTATACGGCGCTGCTGAGAGCCCCGCCGAAATATGGACCTGAGGCATAAGACATAATACATCAAGAAGGCCGCAGCGATCGACCAGTACGTGAGTTTCTCAACCAAATCCATCGGTTGAGTTTAGCACGGTGCGAAGCCCGGACAAAGGCTTCCCATCTAGCAAGCGGACGCTAGAGGCCGTAGGCGCAAACACTATTCCATTCCGCTGCCAATTCGGCGGACGTCAACACAAAGCCAAGGAACGCCGTGCAAGACGAACAAAGCGCCATTCCCGAAACCGATCCGATCGCTTTGTTCGACGTTTGGTTCGCCGAGGCGCAGGCGAGCGAACCGAACGATCCCAACGCGATGGCGCTGGCGACCGCAACAGCCGAGGGCGCGCCTTCGGTGCGGATGGTGCTGCTCAAGGGCCACGGGGCCGACGGCTTCGTGTTCTACACCAATGCCCAGAGCCGCAAGGGCGGAGAAATCCGGTCCAACATGCAGGCGGCGCTGCTGTTCCACTGGAAGAGCCTGCGCCGCCAGATCCGGATCGAAGGCCCGCTGGAGGAGGTGAGCGCGGGGAGGGCCGATGCCTATTTCCATTCGCGCCCGCGCGTCTCGCAGATCGCGTCCGCCGCGTCGAATCAGTCGCGGCCACTCGACAACCGCAGTTCGTACTATGAGCGTGTCGCGGAGATCGAAGCCCAGTTTCCTGCCGGCGACATCCCGCGTCCGCCGCACTGGACCGGGTTTAGTTTGCGTCCGCGCGCGATCGAGTTCTGGCTCGACCGTCCGGGCCGGATGCATGACCGCCGCCGCTTTGTCCGTACGGAAAATGGATGGGACAGCACGCTGCTCTACCCATGATGCAGGACCGAGCCTTTCTTGCCCGCAGCGCGGCCTTCGCGTCGATTGTCGTCGCGATCCTGCTGATCGCGCTCAAGTCGTGGGCGGCCTTGCAGACCAGCTCGACCGCGATGCTCGGCAGTCTGGCCGACAGCACGCTCGATCTTGTCGCCAGCCTGGCGACCTTCGTCGGGGTGTGGATCGCGGCCCAACCGGCGGACGCGAACCACCGGTTCGGCCACGGCAAGGCCGAATCGCTGGCAGCGATGTTCCAGGTGATGCTGATCGCACTGTCGGCAGCGGGGATCGGCTTTCGCGCGATGCAGCAACTGTTCGCCGGCGGGCGCACCAGTGCCGCCGAAGAGGGCATCGTCGTTTCGGGGATCGCGATCGTCGCGACCGTGGCGCTGCTGGCGTGGCAACGCTATGTCATCCGCCGGACCCGCTCGGTCGCGATCGGGGCGGATCATGTCCACTACCAGTCGGACCTGTTGCTCAACGGTGCAGTTATCGCGGCGCTCGCACTCGACCAGTATCTCGGCTGGCGACAGGCGGACCCCGTGTTCGGGCTGCTGATCGCGGCTTGGCTGCTGTGGGGCGCATGGCGCGCCGCGAGCGATGCGCTCGATCACCTGATGGATCACGAATGGCCCGAGGAAAAGCGCATGAAACTGGTCGAGCTCGCGGCGCGGCATCCCGAGCTCGCCAGCCTGCATGACTTGCGCACCCGAACCAGCGGGACGCATGATTTCGTCCAGTTCCACGTCGATCTGCCGCGCACGATGACGGTCGAGGCGGCGCATGACATCATCGAACGGGTCGAAGCGGATCTGCTGAGCCACTTCCCCGATATGGAGCTGTTGATCCACATCGACCCCGAAGGCCATGTCGACGAGCCGGACAATCCGCTGGTCGAGCGGGACGAGTTCAAGAAACTCGGCAAGCCTGCGTGACACTGCCCTATTGTCAGGTCGACGCCTTCGTCGACGGTCCCTGTAGCGGGAATCCTGCGGCGGTGCTGCTGCTCGACCAGCCGCTCGAGGATGGGGCAATGCAGGCCATCGCCGCCGAGACGGGGTTACCTGCTACGGCCTTCGTCCTTCCGGGCGGGGACGTCATCCGGCCCATCCGCTGGTTCGCACCTGACCGGGAGATTGCTTTGTGCGGCCACGGGGCACTGGCGGCCGGACATGTGGTGCTTTCAGGTGCCGATGGGGACCAAGTGCGGTTTCTTTCGGCGTCGGGCGAATTGCTAACGGTGCGCAGGCTGGCAGGACATGCGGCTTACGAACTGGGGATTCCTGCTCTTGCCAGCGACCTTCGCCCGGTTGATGGACTTGCGGAGGCGCTCGGTCGCGAGCCCGTCGAAACGCTGTTGCGCGATGGCGGCTACGCGGTCGCCGTGTTTGCCGATGCCGCCGATGTGCTCGCGCTCGCACCCGAGGCTTCGGCTTTGCGCACGCTGGGAAACTGGCAGGTCACCGCGACC
>JBGSPZ010000431.1:0-3072 GCA_041738375.1 Parerythrobacter sp.
TCGGCCGGGGTGGCAGTGACCGCGCCGAACGACAGGGCGGTCCAGCCAAGGGCGATCGCAGCAACAGGAACAGAACGCGAGAGAGAGAGGGAGAGGGCCATGGTATCGATCCTTCGGATTCGGCACCCCGGATTGGGAGAGGGTCGTGCCGGGTTTCGGGTCCAACCGACCGCGTTGTGCAATCAGTTGCGAATCACTACCTACTCTGTTAGGTTTTAGGTTGCAACCTAAAACTGACTTTTGGTTCATATTTCCAGTTTCAGGTTTGTGACATTGGCTTTCCGCGTTATCACTGCGGGATAAGGGAGCTGGATAATGGGTGATCTTCGCGAACCATTGCGGGAGCTGACAGGCTGCGGTCTGCCCGAAGCGCTGGAAGTGATGGGCGAACGCTGGGCGTTCATGATCCTGCGCGCCAGCTTCAACGGGCTGCATCATTTCGAGGAGTTCCTGACCGAGCTCGGCATCGCGCGCAACATCCTCTCGAACCGCCTCGCCAAGCTGGTCGAGCACGGCATCCTCGACCGCCAGCCCTGCGCCGAGGATCGCCGCCGGATCGAGTACCGGCTGACCGAAAAGGGGTTCGACCTGCTCCCCGCAATGCTCGCGCTGCGGCAGTGGGGCCAGAAGTACGGTGCCGAGATGACCGAGAACCCGGTGCTGGTCGACGAATTCGACCGACTGCCAATCGGGCCGGTATCGATTCTGGCGCATGACGGCCGCATCCTCGGCCCGAAAGACCTGTGGCTGGTTAAGCCGGAGGACCTGGGCAAGCGCGCCGACGGCAGCATTGCCGTGCCGGGTGACGCCCTCGGAATGGGCGACTACGCCGATCTCACTCGGCAGGTTGCTGCCGAGTAGTGTCCGTCAGACGCGGCGGAAATTCCACACCGCGTTGAGCACGAACATGGCCAGCCCGGCAAACACCGAGACGATCACCCGCGCGACCAGGTAATCGAGCGGGGTCCACCGCAACAGCGCGGCATAGAGCGCCATCGTCACCACCAGGCCGATCCCGCCGTTGACCAGGAAGATCGCGTAGCCGCTCGCCAGCGCGCGGTCGGTGCCGCGGAAAATCCATTTTCTCCCCAGCGCATAATGCATCGTGTTGGCGGTCACGAAACCGATCCCCGCCGCGATCACCTCGTCCATCCCGCCCTGCTCGACCAATAGCCACAACAGCGCGAGGCCGAGCAGGAACACGCCGGTGCTGACAACCGTGTTGCGCACCAGCATCCACCCCACGCGGCGCTGCAACAGGCGGTTCAGCAAACTGCCTTCAGGCTCGCTCATCGCGTGGGGAATTCCGCTCAGGCCGCCGAGGGAAGCAGGCGGTCGCGGTAGCGATCGGGATCGCGCTCGCCGTCGTCCGCCCAGTCCTCGCGCCGCCTGACGAAGGGGTTCAGGAACAGGATCGGCAGCTTGAGCAGCAGCAGTTCGGAATGCACGAAGCCGTCGACCGCGCGCTCCCACCACTTGGGCTCGCGCTTCGCATGTTCGCGCAGCCACCCATCATATGGCGCCCAATGGCTCGGTTCGTCGCGTCTGATCACCTCGAAGATCCGCACCAGCGCCGGGTCGGAGCGGACGAAGCGGTTGCCGAGCAGCGTCTCGACCTGGCGGTAACCGCGCTGTTCGGTCAGCGAGATCACCCGGCACAATCGCTCGAACAGCTCGTCGCGCGCGACGATCTCCCGCGTGTCGAGCCGGTCGATGGTGCGGCGGAACATGATCTCGATGAAGCGGTCGATATGGCCGAAATGCCGGTCGAGCGCCATCGGCTTGCGGCCCTGCAGTTCGAACCAGCGCTTGAACATGACGTAGTGCTTGCGCTCGTCGGCGCGGTGCTTCTCGATGCTGGCGATCAGATCGCGGTCGCCGGGCGAGCGCGCCCGCACCGCGTCGAGCACCCGGTCGATCGCGGTGTATCCGCGATGCTCGTTATAGATATAGATCGACCCGAGCAGGTCGAGATAGCGGTTGCGAAACCAGGTAAGCATTAGGGGGCGACTCCTTCGCCGGCAAGCCTTAGGCAGAATAACGTCAGTTTGCCAATCCTGCCCCTCGCCTGACTACTCAACGCGCGTACGGACGAGTGTTTCCTGCGATGTTGTCGTTTCAACAGTGGCTCCGTCCACCAGGCGCTCGGTGCGCGTGCGGATCTGCCGCCGCCAGATGTCGCCATGTGCGTCGGTATCGAGTGTGACCGCGATTGTGCCGTGCGTCTCTGCCGCATCCTCATGAACCCTGGCGATTGCTTCCGACACCGGCTCCCCGGTTATCTCGGCGATGACCATCGCCGTTTCGACCGCCTCGGCAACCAGCCTGTCGGGATCGAGTTCGCCCGAGCCGGACCACCGCATTCCGCCCCGCTCCGATTCGCCGTCGCTCGCCAGGGCGATCGGTTCGCGTGCCAGTTCGGTCGGGAAAGCTGTGCCGGGTTCGATGGCCTGGAACCTCAGGTCGTAGCGCGCCAGGATGGCCAGGGTATCGTCCGGATCGCACTCGATCCTGAAGGCCGACCAGGTGAAAATCCAGCTGCCGCAGGCTTCGACGGGGATTCCGGCTTCGCGCAGCCAGGCATCGCGGCGAGCGGCGAGTTCGCCGGCGTTGAGCAGGGTCATCGCCCCGCTTTCCGGTCGCAGCACCCGCGCCGGGAACTGCCAGTTCTCCGGGGATCGCGTCTCTCCCGCTTCGAGCGGGACGTCGAATTCGACGATTTCTCCGTCCGCGCGCCGTTCGATGATGCGCTCGACGAGGTCGTCGCGGCCTGCGGAACTGCTTTCGGACAGGCCGTCATCCCTGACGGCCTTCGAGGAATGCTCGAGTTCCAACCGGTAAGTTTCGATCGGCTCTGCACGCAAGGAAAAAAGCGGGACCACCGCCATGAACACCGACAGGAAGAATCCGGATCTTGTCATTCTTCGAAAACTCACTGTCACGCTCGCGGTGCCTGCCGCCGGTAACTGAGCGCCTCCGCCACATGGATGCGCCCGACCTGCTCGCTACCCGCAAGGTCGGCGATCGTCCGCGCGACCCGCAGCATGCGAGTGTAGCCGCGCGCGGACAGCC
>JBGSPZ010000009.1:0-1841 GCA_041738375.1 Parerythrobacter sp.
ATGTTGCCGCCGCGCTGGCGGGCGACGGCCCGTTCATTGCCCCGCCGCCGCACGCGATCGCGCACACCTTGATGCAATGGTGGATCGACAAATGACCAAACTCGCGATCGATATCTGGTCCGACGTGATGTGCCCGTGGTGCCTCGTCGGCTGGGGCAATCTGCAGCAGGGCCTCAAACTGGTCGAGGGGGAGATTGAGGCGGAGGTGCGCTGGCACGCCTTCGAGCTGAATCCGGACATGGCGGCGGAGGGCGAGGATCGAACCGCGCATATCGCGCGCAAATACGGCCGCAGCACCGAGGAATCGAAAGGCGTGCAGGGCCGGATGCGCGAGGCGGCCGAGGCGGCAGGTGTGTCGCTCGATTACGAGGGAGCCGAGCCCGCACCGCCGGCGATGATGTGGAACACTTTCGAAGCGCACAAGCTGCTTGCCTGGGCGCTCGCGGTTTACGGCCCGGCGCAGCAGACCGAACTCAAGCTCGCGCTGTTCGCGGCGCATTTCAACGACCGCCGCCCGATCGGCGAGCGGGCCGAACTGCTCGATATCGTCGAGGAAATCGGCTTCGACCGCGCTGCCGCCGAAGAGGCGCTCGACGACGAAGACCTCGCCCGCCATGTCCGGCTGGACGAGCAGCAGGCCTATGACGCGAACATCATGGGCGTCCCCGCGATGGTGATCGAAGGCAAGTTCATGGTCCCCGGCGCACAGCCGCCCGAAACCTACGCCAATGTGCTGCGCCGCGTGGCGGGGAAAATCGGCTAGATCAGCCCCAGCCGTTGCAGCTTCCCGGCCATCTTGCCGGGCAGCACGTCGCCAATGTCCTCGCCTTCCGCCAGATCGCGCGGGGGTTCGCCCTTGAGGTAGCGCCATCCCTGATGCGCGCGCTTGGGGCGCGGCAGAACCGGCACCAGCTGCGGTTCGAGGTCGATCGACCAGCGCCCGTCCGTGGTCTCGCTAAAGCCCAGGATCGTGCTGCGGGCGACGATGTTGTGCTGGTGGATCCAGAACAACGATCCGCCGATGCACTGCTCCCATTTCGTCGGGCGGTAGCGGGTGGTCAGGTTGGGGCTGCGGCGGTTGGCATACCAGCTTTCCAGATCGGCATAGCTCTGCGCGCCGAACGCGATCTTGGTCAGGTGGAGGGGCATGCGTGTCATTTAGGCCTGCTGCCTTTTGGCTCAAGGGAGAATGTCCTTCGAGACAGCCTCAGCGTGCCGCTTCGGCTTCCTCAGGATGAGCGGAACCTCTTTTCCCGCTCATCCTGAGGAGATCGAAGACGCAGTCTGAGATCGTCTCGAAGAATCAACCCGCCAGCCCGACCGCGACCGCCAGGCCGAGGAAGGCGAAGAAGCCCATCGAATCGGTAATCATCGTCACGAACACCGAACTGGCCACCGCCGGGTCGATGTCGAACCGCTCGAAAATCACCGGCACCAGCACACCGGCAAGCCCGGCGATGATGATGTTGATGATCATGGCAGCAGCGATCACCCCGCCCAGCATCGGAGTGAACAGCAGCGACACCGCCGCGCCGATCAGGATGGCGATGGTCACCCCCATCAGGAAGGCGACGCGGAACTCGCGCCACAGGATGCGGCCGGTGTTGGCTTCGGTCAGCTGGTTCATCGCGATCGCGCGGACGGTCACTGCCATGGTCTGGGTGCCTGCGTTGCCGCCGATGCTGGCGACGATCGGCATCAGCACCGCGAGCGCCACCAGCTGCTCGATCGCCCCACCGAAGGCGGCGATGATCAGGCTGGCGATCAGCGCGGTACCCAGATTTGCGACCAGCCAGCGTACGCGGCTGAAATAGGCGTCGCGGATCGGTTCGTTGATGTCG
>JBGSPZ010000026.1:0-2398 GCA_041738375.1 Parerythrobacter sp.
CGCCAGTTCGCTTGGGGCACAAGCGACAATAGGGTGCCGAGCGTCAGCTGGCGCCGTTCGGGACTGCCGTTGATCTGCGCGAGCCGGGCTCCGGCCTCGGGCTCCAGTGCAACGAACGCCGCGAGCAGCAAGACGTTGCGCTCGAATTCGCCGAGTCCGAACCGCGCCGCCAGCCTGTCCGCATTGGTGGAGACAGGGTCGGCATCGCCCGTCCCGTCAAGCCAGGCGGCGACCGCCGGCCATGCTTCGTGCAGGGGATGGAATGCCGCGTCGTTCATGCGATCGCCACCAGCGGCCCGACGATCTGCCCGAAGTCGGGTTGCGCAGCATCGGTCTGGAGCGCAACCGCGCTGATGAAGCCATCGACATCGAGCCGCGCGAGATAGTCCCCGGTCCTGAGCTGGGTGAACGGGAACTCGAGACTGGCGGCAGGGAAGGCCACACCGGTTCGTTTGGCCTCGAGCCTCAGCTGCCCGGGATCCGCCGGATCGCGGCGGTCGAGCACCAGCACGGCGTTCTGGCTTTCCGCGACCTTGGGCGCGATCGACAGGGTAATCTTGCCGTTGCGCGTCGCACCCCCGCCGGTTGCGGTCACCTGAGCGATCGCAATCGAAGGCGGGAGCACGAAGGACAGGCTTTGCGTCCCGCTGCGCAGATGCGATGGCTGCCCCGCAGGCACCGGGGCAAGCAGGCGCAGGGCGTGGACTCCGATGGCCAGTTCCTGCCCGCCAAGCCGGGCCGCTTCCAGCCTGATCGTCATCTGGTCGGGACCGGGGGCAACACCCGCCAGGTCGAAATCGATCCCGTCGATCGTCAACCCGATGCCCCATTGTGCGAAACCATCGCCGGTGATTCGGGCGTCGGCGCCCCAGGCGACCGGTGCGTTTCGGTCGGCAACCCCCGAAATCGCGTCGAGCCGCAAGCGGGAAAGCGGCGAGACCCAGACGTCCGGACGTGCCACCGGCATTGCCAGCCGTGCGACGTCCTCGGTTTCGATCGCGACGTGGCTCGCACGATAGGCGACCGAAAGCGTGTAGGGGACCTGGTAGAAAATCGACCAGATCTTCGAGAAGTCGTCGATCGACATCAGTTCGCGCGACAGGTGGACGCGCGACAGGGCCTCGCCGAGGTCTGCTTCGGTCAGCTCGCTGCTGTCGGCGATCGCCGCTTCGATCGTGCTGCGTGTGATCAGCGGCACCTTCTCGAGCGCGAGCATGACATTGGCGAGCATGCGTTCGGGAACGAACTTCTTGGCATCGCCATAGAAGCTCAGGATGTAGTGCAGATCGAGCGCGAGCCGCGCCGGGCCGAGATCCTGCGCCCGGCCGGTTCGTGTCGGCAGGTGCTCGTTGGCATGGCTGGCATTGGGCTCGACGCGATAGAGATGGATGTTGACCAGCGAATCATTGTCTTCCGCCAGCTTTGCGGTCGGCGGACCGAGCCGGACATCGGCATCGCTCACCGCGCTCGAGGCTGCGGCAAACACCCGCCGGCTGACCGCGCCCGATACCACCCCGATCGCCAGCGCATCGCTCATTGCCGCGTCTCCGCGATAAACGCGTCTAGCGACATGCCTACTTCGGTGGTGCGGGAAGCGGCAGGAATTGCCGCCGCTGGAACGGTCACATCGATCCGGCCGATGCGGATTTCGACGGCAGGCGGCGGTGCCGGTGCAGGAGCCGCGACGCTTCGGGTGGAGGTGCCTGAATCATGCGCGGGTGGTGCTGCCGGCTGAATCCGGCCGCTTTGCGCAGGATTTACCGCCACCGTGACGACCTTGCTTTCTCCCAATGGGCTGGCAGCGTTGCGCCCTACGGCAGAGGTCCGCTGGGTGGATGTCCCGGCGTCGATGACTTGCGCTCCGGTCGTATCGATCGCCCGGTCCGCTGGTTCGCCTTGGGACGGCACACCAGCCGGAGCATTTGCCGACAGAGGCGTTGCTTGTGCGGGGGGAGCCGCAGCCAGCTGCGAAGAATCCGCTGGCATTTCGGCTAGGGAGCGACGTGCGACGGCAATGTTTGGCCCCGCAACGAAACCGGTCGTGGCATCTTTCGTGTTGCCTGCCGACGCTTCGGGCTCCGCTATGTGCTCGTTGACCTGGTCGATCTCCATGCTGACCGGAGGCCCCTCGGGTTGGGCCGTATCGATTGCAGCAACGCTTCGCGGTGCGAGCGCTGCGAGTGCTGCGGGCGGGAGTAATCGCTCCTGGACTCCCCCCGATTGATCCGCCGCTTCGGCTGCTTCAGGGGGCGGGTTGGCCGAAGTTCCCGGTTCGAGAGGCCTTACCGCAATCGCCATCGGGGTATCGGGTGCGGAAACGGGCTCGGCGGAGGGTGCGAAAACCGCCGCTTCGATCTCGACGGACTGTTCGAATCCCGGCTGTTCGATCGCCGCGACC
>JBGSPZ010000078.1:0-3834 GCA_041738375.1 Parerythrobacter sp.
ATCTGGTGCCGCCGCCAGGCGGTGTCGGACAGCTGGAGCCGGGCGTCGCGGGTCTGCTCGCGGATGTCGAGCCCGCCTGCTCCGGTCAGGCCGACATAACCATCCTGCCCGATCTGCCCCGCCGCCCAGTCCACGAATTCATCGACATAGCGGTGGTAGTTGGTGAACAGGATGAAGTGCTGGAAGTCGTCGGTCCGCGTGCCGGTGTAATGGGCCAGACGGGCCAGCGAGTAATCGGTGCGCAGCCCGTCGAACAGCGAGAGCGGCATCGGATCGTCGGGCGCGCCCAGCTCGTGACCATCGGCCAGCTCGTCACCGATCAGTGCGAGGTCGGTCGACGGGAAATGTTTGGCGAGTTCCTGCGGCGCGATACCCGCCATCAGCGCCCCGGCATCGCCGTCGAGCACATAGGGAAAGGGGATTTCCTGGCGGGATTTTCCGACCTCGAGCCGGATGTCGTAGTCCGCCGCGATCAGCTCGAGCTGTTCCTCGAGATATGCGGCGAACAACTGCGGCCGCGTGATGGTGGTGTCGTAGGTTCCGGCCTGCTCCAGCCGCCCGAAGGCACGCGACCGGTCGGTCGGGCTGCCCTTGCCTTCGAAATGCAGCCGCAGTTCGGGATAGGCATAGGTCCCGTCGGTGCGGCGGGTGGGCGAGGGCAGCGAGCCGTCCCTGGCATAGGCGAGGATATCGGCGCGCAGCGCTTCGGTTGCCGCATCGTGGATGCGGGTCAGTTCTTCGATCGTCTTGGAGAATGTGGACATGACCAGCCCCTAACGCCTTTTTTTGACATTTCAAGGCAGGCGCAAGGCAGGTGGCAACCAACAAAAAAGGGCGCGACCAAAATGATCGCGCCCCCTTTTGCGGTTCAATGCGTGAGGGGGTGGCCCTTACGCGTTGTCCTCGCTGTCGCCGGTATCGTCGAGCATATCGGCGGGGATTTCACCCGGCTCGAGCGTGCTGTCGATCTGGTTGGCAGCGGCCTGTTCTTCGATCGCAGCCTGCTCGTCTTCGAACATCTGCGCGAGGACGTCGATGCCCTGGCTCTGCAGCGCGGCCTCGTCTTCGGACCGGGCGACGTTCGCCTTGACCGTGACGTGGACTTCGGGGTGCAGCGCGATGGTGACGTCGTGCATGCCGATGGTCTTGATCGGGTGACCCATCACGACCTGGCTCTTGTCGATGTTGAAGCCCTTTTCGGTCAGGCCATTGACGACGTCGCGGACGTTGACCGAGCCGTAAAGCTGGCCGGCGTTCGACGATGCGCGCAGCATGACGATTTCGGTGCCGTCGACCTTTTCGCCCTGCTTTTCGGCATCGCCGCGCTTCTCGGCGTTTTCCTTTTCGAGGCGGTCGCGGTTGGCTTCGAACACCTTCCTGTTGGCTTCGTTGGCGCGCAGCGCCTTCTTCTGCGGCAACAGGTAGTTGCGCGCATAGCCGTCCTTCACGGTGACGACGTCACCGATCGAGCCGAGGTTGCCGATGCGTTCGAGGAGAATGATATCCATGGTTCCGTCCCTCCTACTTCACGACGTAAGGAAGCAGGCCGATCTGGCGCGAACGCTTGATCGCCTTGGCGAGTTCGCGCTGCTTCTTGCCCGAAACGGCGGTGATGCGGGACGGCACGATCTTGCCGCGCTCGGAGATGAACCCCTGCAGCAGGCGAACGTCCTTGTAGTCGATCTTCGGCGCATTCTTGGCCGAGAACGGGCAAGTCTTGCGGCGGCGGAAAAACGGGCGGGCCATCAGTCGCGCTCCTCACGTTCGCGACGCTTCTTGGTGTCGCGGTCATTCTTGCGCATCATCACGCTGGGGCCTTCCTCGTGCTCGTCGACACGGATCGTCAGGTAGCGGATGACGTCTTCGTTGATGCGGGTCTGGCGCTCGAGCTCGGCCACCACATCGCCCGGGCAATCGATGTTGAGCAGCACGAAGTGCGCCTTGCGATTGCGGTCGATCTTGTAGGCGAGGGACTTGAGGCCCCAGGTCTCCGTCTTGGTGACCTTGCCGTTGTTCGATTCGATGATTTCGGTGTCTTGCGCTGCCAAGGCATCGACCTGAGCCTGGCTCAAATCCTGGCGCGCAAGAAACACGTGCTCGTAAAGAGCCATGCGTCTTCCTTTCACTCGGTGGCCGATCGCTGGCTGATCCGCGGGATTGCGGGGCCCCTCCGGCTTTCTTCGTACCGCCGCCCTGAAGCAGCGAAGGCGCGCACATAGCGCAGATTGCGGTGAATGCAAGGCTTGCGAGGCGGGAACGCAAGCGGCAAGGGCGTATTGGTACACGAAACAGGAGAATTGCGTGCCCGGTGGATTGGTAGCCCTGCTCGACGATGTCTCGATTATCGCCCGGGCTGCCGCCGCATCTGCGGACGATATAGCGGCCGCCGCCGGAAGGGCGGGGTCGAAGACGGCAGGGGTCGTCATCGACGATGCCGCCGTCACGCCGAGTTATGTGACCGGGCTTTCGCCCGCGCGCGAGTTGCCGATCATCTGGTCGATCACCAAGGGCAGTCTCAAGAACAAGTTGCTGATCTTGCTGCCCGGCGCGCTTTTGCTAAGCGAATTCCTGCCCGGGGCAATCATCTACTTCCTGATGCTGGGCGGGCTCTATCTGTGTTACGAAGGGGCCGAGAAAGTCATCGAGAAGCTGGGCGGCGAGAAGCACGGCAAGACGCTCGACGATGTGATCGAGGACCCTGCGAAGTTCGAGAAAGAACGCATTGCTGGCGCCATCCGCACCGACCTGATCCTCTCGGCAGAGATTATGGCGATCACCTTGAACGAAATCGATCTCGCGCTCTGGTGGCAGCGCGGCATCGCGTTGGCGCTGGTCGCGATCGTGGTGACGGTACTGGTGTACGGGACCGTCGGACTGATCGTGAAGATGGACGACGTCGGCCTGCATCTGGCCAAGAAGCCATCGGCCTTCGTGCAGAAATTCGGGCGCGGTCTGGTGGCTTTCGTGCCATACCTGCTGACGGCGCTGAGCTTCATCGGCACCATTGCGATGCTGTGGGTCGGAGGGGGCATCCTGCTTCACGGCACGCACGAGATCGGGTTGCATGGCCTGTACGATGCGGCACACGGGCTGGAATATGCCGTCGAGTCGACCACGGGCGCGCTGGGCGGTGTGCTGGGATGGTTCTCCTATGCCGCAGTCTCGGCGCTCCTGGCGCTGATCGTGGGCGGCATCATCGTGTTCTTGCTGCACAAGGTGTTCAAGCTCGGCCACGCACCGGGCGCACATTGACCGCACCCACACTCTACACCTGCGCCGGGTCGCGCGGGTTACGCTGCACCTGGGCCGCGGAAGATGCCGGGGTGGAAATCGACCTCAAACTGCTGCCGTTCCCTCCGCGCTTCGCCGCGCCGGACTATCTGGAAATCAACCCGCTCGGGACGGTGCCGCTGCTGGTCGACGGTGAGACCCGCATGACCGAGAGCTGCGCGATCGCGCATTACCTTGCGACCAGAAACGGCATGAGCGATCTCGCGGTGGGACCGGGCGAGCGCGACTATGCCGAATATCTCGACTTCACCTACCACGCCGACGCGACCATCACCTTCCCGCAGACGGTCTACATGCGTTTCGCGATGTTCGAAAAGGACAAGGGCTGGGCGGAGGCGGGCGAAGCCTACGCCAAGTGGTTCTGGAAACGGCTGGTCAAGGTGGAGCAGCGGCTGGAAGGGCGCGCGTACCTCTGCGCCGACCGCTTCACCGTGGCCGACATCTGCGTCGGCTACGCGCTGATCCTGGCCGAGCGGGTGGGGCTGGACGAAGGCGTGCCGGATTCGCTCAAGGCCTACCGCGCGCGGCTGGAAGCGCGCGACG
>JBGSPZ010000107.1:0-2335 GCA_041738375.1 Parerythrobacter sp.
CCGAGCGGCACGGCGAGCGCGATAAACACCGCGACGACGACGAAGTTCTGGTACTGCGTCTGCTTGTCGCTCAGGTTCGACTTGAAGCCGTAGAGCTTGGCCATGCCCCATGCAGTCAGCGCGATGGTGATCAGGTTGGTGACGAACAGCAGCAGCGCGCCCGAAAACACCGTCCAGTTGAAGGTCGCAAGGCCGAACCCGACCACCGCCAGCGGCGGCATCAAGGCGGTCGCGATCGCCACGCCGACGATCGTCCCTTCCCTGCCGCGGATCACCGCATAGGCTCCCGCCAGCGCGGAGAACAATGCGATGAAGAGGTCGAACAGGTTGGGCCGGGTGCGCGATGCGACCTCGGGCGTAATCTCCTGCAAGGGCGACAGGAAGACGATCACGGTGCACAAAGCGATTGCCATCGCCGAGCCCCAGGCGAGCGACTTGGCCGAATGGCGCAGCCAGTGATAGTCCCCGATCGCCAGCGCGAAGCCGAGCCCCATGATCGGACCCATCAGCGGCGAGAGCAGCATCGCGCCGATCACCACCGCCGGCGAGCTCTGCAACAGCCCGAGGATCGCGATACCGCCCGACATCGCGGTCATGAACAGATAGCGTGCGGACAGCGCGCAATCCTCGCGCCGCCGTGCAATCACGTCCGCCTGGTCGACCGTCGCGACAACTTCGTCCTGCCACCACCAGCGGAAACCGACCAGCGCGCGCAGGAAGGTCCACCGCGCCTGCGCCTTGACTTCCGCAGCCTTGCTCTTGGGTTGCTCGTTTGCGTCTTCCATCGCAGACGGCCTTAGCCCTTGCCAAGCCGGGAAAAAAGCGGAGACTTTCGCCTGGGCATCACAGCGCGATACTTGTCATTTGTGTCTTATATCACTAATACAGTATCGAAAGCAGACGGGCGCATGCCCGCCGGGAGCAGAGAGCAGCAATGAGCACGACCCAAACCCCCAAACCGGCGGCCACCGCCACCGCCGTCGAATTCGAGCTGACCCCGCCCGATCCGGTGCCGCAGGTCGCGCCCGAAAAAGCCGCCGGGCTCGTCCCCGTGGGCGAGGAGATCAAGAGCAAGCTGGAGGAAAAGGTCGACGGTTTCGTCGCCGACCTGATCTCGGTCGATGCCAATTCGCCCGAATTCGGCAAGAAGGTCGACCAGCTGACCAACATGGGCCGCAAGGAAATCATGGCGGCGGCGGGGCATTCGAACCGTTTCCTCGACCGCCCGTTGCGGGCGATGGACCAGGATGAAGGCGTCGGCGCCAATCTGGGCGAGCTGCGCCGGGTGGTCGAGGATCTCGATCCGGGCCGGCGCGGCAAGCTGACGGGGCCGCGCAAGATTCTCGGCGTGATCCCGTTCGGCAACAAGCTGACCAACTACTTCCGCAGCTATCAAAGCGCGCAGACGCATATCCAGCAGATCCTCAATAAGCTCGGCAATGGCAAGGACGAGCTGCTGATGGACAACGCCGCGATCGATGTGGAGCGCTCCAAGCTGTGGGAAGCGATGGGCAATCTCGAGCAGATGATCCACATCTCCAAGACGCTCGACGCCAAGCTGGAGGAGAAAGCGTTCGAACTCGATTCGACCGATCCGGCCAAGGCCAAGGCGGTGCGCGAGACCGCGCTGTTCTATGTCCGCCAGCGCACGCAGGACCTGCTGACCCAGATGGCGGTCAGCGTGCAGGGCTATCTCGCGCTCGACCTGGTCAAGAAGAACAATGTCGAGCTGGTCAAGGGCGTCGACCGCGCCAGCACCACCACCGTCGGCGCGCTGCGCACCGCCGTCACCGTCAGCGAGGCGATGACCAACCAGCGCCTCGTGCTCGGGCAGATCACCGCCCTAAACCAGACCACCGCCGGCATCATCGACAGCACCAGCACCATGCTGCGCGAACAGACCGGCAAGATCCACGAGCAAGCCGCAGCGAGCACCATCCCGCTCGAAACGCTGCAGCGCGCGTTCCAGAACATCTACGACACGATGGACGAGGTCGATACCTTCAAGCTGCGCGCGCTCGATTCGATGAAGCAGACGGTCGAGGCATTGTCCGGCGAGGTCGAGAAGTCGAAGGGCTACATCGCGCGCGCCGAAGGCCAGGCGCAGGCATCGAAGCAGATCAACGAATCGAGCCTGCTGAGCATCGAGGGCTGATGGTGCCTGATCGAAACCCCTTCCATCTCCTCCCCCTTGAGGGGGAGGCCGGGTGGGGGTGTACGGCGCCAGCACTCGAGCGCCGAACACCCACCCCCAGCCCCTCCCTCCAGGGAGGGGAGGAATAGAAATGAACGACCTGACCCGAGACAGCGACCGCATATTGCAGGACAGCGCCAT
>JBGSPZ010000108.1:0-2888 GCA_041738375.1 Parerythrobacter sp.
GCAGCGATGCCGATGGCGACGGCGTGCCCGAAGCGCCGGTGCCGATGGTGCTGGTGGTTCACGGCGGCCCGTGGGCGCGCGACGGATACGGCTTCAACAGCTACCACCAGTGGCTCGCCAACCGCGGCTATGCGGTGATGAGCGTCAACTTCCGCGGATCCACCGGGTTCGGCAAGGCGTTCATCTCGGCGGGCGACCTCGAATGGGGCAAGAAGATGCACGACGACCTGATCGACGCCGTAAACTGGGCGGTCGACAAGGGCGTGACAAGCGAGGACACGGTCGCAATCATGGGCGGCTCCTACGGCGGCTATGCCACGCTGGCCGGGCTGACCTTCACCCCCGAGACATTCGCCTGCGGGGTGGACATCGTCGGCCCGTCGAACCTCGAGACGCTGCTCCAGTCGATCCCGCCCTATTGGGAGCCGCTGATCGCGCAGTTCCACGAGCGGATGGGCAACCCCAACACGCCCGAAGGCCTGGCGATGCTGAAGGAGCGCAGCCCGCTCTATTCGGCGGACAAGATCACCAAGCCGCTGCTGATCGGTCAGGGCGCGAACGACCCGCGCGTCAACAAGGCAGAAAGCGACCAGATCGTCGAAGCGATGAAGGCGGCGGGCATCCCCGTCACCTATGTGCTGTTCCCCGACGAGGGCCACGGCTTCGCCAAGCCGGACAACAACATCGCCTTCAACGCGGTGACCGAGAACTTCCTCGCCACCTGCCTTGGCGGGCGGGCGGAGCCGATCGGCGGAACGGTCAAGGGCTCGACCGCCGAGATCGTTGAAGGCGCGGATTTTGTGGCTGGCCTGGCCGAAGCACTCGCCGACTGACGCCGATGTAAGGGTCAGGACCCATTAATCGAGCAGGCGTGGCGTCAAAATGACGAAGATTTCGGGCGGAACTGCCCGCCGGGAAGGCCGGTTGCCTTTCCAAGGGCAGTTGTGTCCGAGATCGAAGTCATTTTGCCGTCCCGGAGGGATTTGACCAATTGGCCCCGTTGCAGCGTCGCAGAAGCTTGAAAATGCGCCGCATTTCCTGCGCTCCTGCTCATCGCAACAGGGCCAATTGCTTCAAACCACGCTCTGCGCGATTAATGGGTCCTGACCCAAATAGCTGACAAGCACGCCGCGCGGGGTTACGAGCCTCGCGCGGCGTTGTTTTTTTGGAGGGGACGGGCGGCCATGCGCAAGGCTATTTTCATCACCGGCGGCGGCTCGGGCATCGGCCGCGCCATCGCGCAGAAGTTCGCGCGCGAAGGCTGGTTCGTCGGCCTCGGCGACATCAGCGAGAGCGGCATGGCGGAAACCGCGCGGCTGGTCGGGGAAGGCAACTGTTTCTCCACCCCGCTCGACGTGCGCGACCGCGATGCGTGGGACGATGCGCTTAGCGCATTTTCGGCGGCCGCAGGCGGGCGGATCGATGTGCTGGCCAACAATGCCGGCATCCCGATCGGCGGGTCGCTGAGCGAGAACAGCGTCGACGAAATCACCCGCTGCCTCGACATCAATCTCAAGGGCGTGCTGTTCGGCGCGCAGGCGGCACTGCCCTATCTCAAAGCGGCCGCGCCCGGATCGTGCCTGCTCAACACCGCCAGCGCGGCGGGCATCTATGGCAGCGCGGGCGGATCGGTCTATTGTGCGACCAAGTTCGGCGTGCGAGGGATCACCGAAAGCCTCGACGGCGAATGGGTGCCGTACGGAATCAAGGTCTGTTCGCTGATGCCGAGCTTCATCGACACTCCGCTGCTCGACATGGTGCCCAATGCGGGGACCAACCAGCATATCCGCGCGCGGGTGCAGCAGTCGGGGCTGGAAATCACCCCGGTCGAGGATGTGGCCGAGGCGGCATGGGAGGCGGTGCATGGCGACAGGCTGCACTGGCCGGTCGGCAAGACCGCCAAGCGCATCGCCTTCGCCACCCGCTGGATGCCCGGCCGCGTCCGCAAGGAAGCGCGCGCGCGGGCGACGATCCAGTTGCTGGGGGACTAGCGCTGCGCGCGGTCGCGCAGCGCCTTGCCTGGATCGCTCAGGAAAGGATCCAGTTCCTCCCACGGAAGCACGATTTCCTCTTCGCAGGCGGTCATCACATGCGGGAAATCGGGCTGGAACAGGATCCCCTCGCGATGGATCTGGTAGCTCCACCATTGCTGATCGAGCGCATAGCCTGAGCACTCGTCCGGCTCGCCTTCATAGCTCGGCCAGCGCGCGACGATGAGCTCGCGCAGCGGCTGCTGCATCAGCTTGTTCTGATACTCGTCCACCGCCATGCCGTGCTCGTTGAACCAGTCGGCAGGGTCGAGCTTGGATCCGGTCTGCCGGTCGAAGGTGGCATATTCCTGCCAGTAGTTGGGGTGTGCCCCGCCGCAATAATCGCCCTGGCTGCGGGTGAGCGAGAGCAGCTCGGCATTGGCGAAGGCCGGGGCGATGCTCATGTCGTAATCGCCGTCCACGCCATGCACGGCAAGTGCGCCGGCCATGCACTGGATATATTCGTCTTCGGTCGTCCCCTTGGGCAGCTTTTCCGCCACCCAGGCGAGGATCGCCGCATCGCCGGGCTGGCTCGGCTCGAAGGTGAAGCCTCCGATCGCGACCTCGGGGAAATGCTTGGGCGCTTCGAATTGCAACTCGGTGTAGACCAGCCCGTCGATTCGTTTCTCGGTCCGGACGAACTCCGGCTTCACCACCCTCGGCTGGAGAAAATTGGCCGAGGCGCAGGGCGACCACGCATCCTCCCCGCCTTCGGCTACGCGGCCAAGCGATATCGCCAGCGATTTGTCGCCCCCGGTCCACGTCCCGCGAATGGTGTCCCCCTCGACAGGGCCGAGCTGCCACAGCGGCTTGGAATCGCCCGGGCCGGTCCGCGCGAAGCCGCCCTCGCTCCATTCG
>JBGSPZ010000121.1:0-2506 GCA_041738375.1 Parerythrobacter sp.
GGGCGCGTTTCGCCGCGCGCGAGCGCTTCGGCCAGCGCGAGTTGACCGGCGGTCGGCGCTAATCTGGGGACATGCGTATCGACGGTGTTCATCGAGCCGTTCCTATTTCCTCTTCCCGCGCTTATTGTCGCAGAAATCGGGGCGAACGGGAAGGACGCTAGGGAATGGCCGAAGCTGCGGCAGCAAGGAAGACATCGGCCTGGCGCACGCTCGGTCTCGCCCTGAGCAACCGCAAGAGCGGCTTCATGCTGCTGTTCGGCTTTGCGCAGGGGTTGCCGCCCGCACTGTTCCTCGGCACGCTCTACGCCTGGCTGAGCGAGGCCGAGGTCGATCTCGAAACCATGGGCGTGTTCAGCCTCGTCGGGCTGGCCTATGCCTTCCAGTTCCTGTGGTCCCCGCTGCTCGACAAGGTCGACATTCCGGGGCTGAGCAAGCTGGGCAAGCGCAAGCAGTGGATCGCGCCGATGCAGCTGATCATCGGCATCGCGCTGGTGGTGATGGCCGGGCTCGACCCGAAGAACGCGCTCGGCTGGTTCAGCCTGCTTGCCGCGATCGGGGCTTTCGCCAGCGCGACGCAGGACATCGGCATCAACGCCTGGCGGATCGACGTGGCGGACGAGGTGGCGACGATCGATATCCTTTCCACCATCACCCAGATGGGTTTCCGCCTCGCCTCGCTGGTCGGCGGGGCGATCGGGCTGATTCTGGCCGAGCGCTATGGCTGGCCGTTCATGTATGTGCTGTTCGGCGGGTTCATGCTGGCGATCGGCATCGCGGCACTGTTCGCGCCCGATGCCCGCGTTTCCGACGACCGCGTCGCCAATGCCGCCGCCAACCATGACGAAGTTGCCGAACTCTACAATCAGGGCGAGGTGGCCGAGTGGGTGCGCAATCGCGCGCTGCTTGGCGTCGGCGTGCTGTGGGCGCTCGCCATCGGTACGGTGGTGGTGTTCATGGTCTGGTCGATGACGGCGACCCCCGAGAGCCGGCCCGACGTGACCGCCTTCACCACCACCTTCGGCCCGCTGATCGTGCTCGCAACCATCGTCCTGCCCGCTTTCATCGCCGCATGGGTGGTGCAGCAGCAGCGCGAGGGGGTGAACGTGATCGCCGCCGCCGCGCCGGGTGCCGGGGCGGGGCATGCGGTGAAGTTCACCGACCATCTTTACCGTGCGCTGGTGCTGCCACTGGTGGAATTCGTTTCGCGCATGGGCTGGTCGCTGGTGCTCATCCTCGCGCTGGTGCTGACCTATCGCATCACCGATTCGGTATGGGGTGTGTTCGCCTATCCGTTCTATCTCGGCGAGCTGGGGTACACCGGGGAAGAAGTAGCCTTCGCGTCCAAGATCCTCGGGATTTTCGCCATCCTGATCGGTCTTGCGCTGGGCGGCTGGCTGATCACCCTGTTCGGGCGCATGTTCATGCTGACGCTCGGCGCGGTGATCGCGGCGGCGACCAATTTGCTCTATGCGAACCTCGCGGTGGGCGGAGCGGCAATGCAGGCGGGCAGCGACGCGATCGGCTTCACCTGGCTGGTGAACACCACGGCGAACTGGCTGGCGCCGCTGTTCTTCGTCGCCGCCCCGCCATCCGAAGGGCTGGCGCGGCTGTCGTTCACCATCTTCTGGGAGAATCTCGCGATCGGCATCGCCGGGGCGGCCTATATCGCCTGGCTCTCCAGCATCGTGGCGAAGAAATACGCGGCGGTGCAATTCGCGCTGCTCGCTTCGCTGACCCTGCTGATCGGTACGCTGGGGCGCGGCGCGCTGGGCCAGATGATCGAGACGCGCGGCTATTACTACGTGTTCATCTTCACCGCGCTGATCGGCGTGGTGGCGGTGGTGTTGTGCGTGATGGAATGGGTCCGCGAAGCCCGCGCCGGGCGCAACAGCGGCGTGGTCGCGCCCGATCCGGCGATTGCCGCGCCGGCGGAGTAACTCCTCGTATCTCTCCCCTTGCGGGAGAGATACGCAGACTTGGTTGCGCAGCGACCTAGTCGGAGTTGAGAGGGGCTGCGACGTTGTTGGTCGGAGCTCCGCTCCGAACCCCTCTTCCAACCCTCTCCCGCAAGGGAAGAGGGCTTCTAGTCCGGCACCTCGTCATTGAGCCGCAGCACCTCGCCCGCGAGGTAGAGCGATCCGGCGATAAGCACCGACAGGCGGTCGTCGGGCAAAGCTGCGAGGGCTGCGGGCACATTATGGGCCGCAACCGTGCCCACGCCGAAGGCCTCAGCCGGATGGCAATCATGCGTCGGCACCGGAACGGCCGTCACGCTGGCGAGGCTCGCCTGCATGGGTTCCAGCAGCGCCTGCGGGTCTTTGCCTTCGATCATGCCGATGATGAGGTGGACCTGTCGCCCCGCGAAATACCGTGCCAGAGCTTCGCCTGCCGAGCGATTGTGCCCGCCGTCGAGCCAGACCTCGCGCGTGTCTGCGAGCGGGCCACGGGCAAGGCGCTGGAGCCGTGCGGGCCAGTTCGCCTTCGCTAGCCCCTCGCGGATCGCTGC
>JBGSPZ010000126.1:0-3721 GCA_041738375.1 Parerythrobacter sp.
GGTCGCCGCGCTGGGCGACGCCGAGGACCCCGAAGCGCTCGGCTGCACGCACCGGCTGGACGGCGAAGCGGTTGTAGCGCTGTAGAAAAGCGCAGATAGAAGGCGCATGCGCATCGCCATCTATCCGCTGCTGCTGCTTGCCGTTTCCTGCGCACCGCAAGACGACGGACGAGAGAAGGCGGCGGACCACGCCATTTCGGCCACGGCGGCCGAAGTGAGTGACAGCGGCAATCCCGAACCGGCAGAAGAGCCGATCGTATGCGGCGACGGATCCGGCAGCGGCCAGAAGAACGCGCGCTCCTGTTATTTCGCTGCCTGCAAGGAGGGCGACAAGAGGGCGTGCGAGATCATGGCCGATCCCCGGCCGGTGCGCGAACAGCTGGGTAGGGACGACGGTTCGCCCCGTCTGGAGGATATGGACTACCTCGAAGCGCGCAAGATCATCCTCGGCTTCGGGTGGGTTCCGCTGGGCGGAAAATGCCAAGGCGTCATGAGCGATGAGAGCTGCCGCCAGTTTCCCGAACTCGGCAACTGTTCGGGGACCGGCCTCGGCTTCTGCGACATGACCTTCCGCCGTGCGGACCGGTGTTTGACCGTGGTAACGACCGGTGGCGAGCCATCGAGAGACAACGAAAGCAGCGCGCAGGTCGACTGGGTGCGATTCTACGGCGGCCCTTGCAGCAAGGACCCGAATGCCGTCGGCGATTAGCGGGCGAACACCCGCTTGAGCCACGCATCGACCACCGCCGTCGCCGGATAGTCGGGATCGCCCAGTTTGCGGTTGATCTCCATGTGGCCCTGCAGCCCGCGCCCTTCGAATTCGTGGCGCTCGACCCTTGTGCCTGCGGCCTTCAGCGCGGCCTCCAGACCCTTCGCCTGCCGCATGCCGTCCTGCCGCTGGACATGGATCAGCAGGAAGTCGGGCGCGTTGGGGGCGGCTGCATGGCGGGTCGGGGAGAGCGCCTTCTGCCGCTCCGGATCGGTGCCGAAGGCCTGTTCGTAGGTATCGCCGAGCACCACCGCGTTCTCGCCCATCTGCGAGGGCACGTCGTAGGCTGCGCCATCGTTGGGCAGCACGCCTGCGATGTCCGACAGGGCCAACCCCTCGGCCGCAAGATACTGCGGATCGGTGCCGACCAGCGCGACGAGATGCGCGCCCGCGCTGTGCCCGACGAGGACGATGCGTCCCGGGTCGATCCCCAGCTCCGCCGCGTGATCGTGGAAATGGGCGAAGGCGGCAGCGACGTCGGCGGCCTGTTGTTCGACCGTGGCATCGGGCACCAGCCGGTAGTTGGCCGATGCGACCGCGTATCCCGCCGCTTGCCAGTCCGCCAGCATTGGCGAGCCGGCCATCATCTGCTTGTCGCCGCGCTTCCAGCCACCGCCGTGGACAAACAGGACCAGCGGCGCGCGCTCGCCTTTGCCGCGCCAGAAATCGGCGCTCTGCAAGGGTTCGGTCCCATAGGCGATCTGCTGTGCGCCGGAGGCCTTGCGAGCGCTGGCCCCGGCACGCTCGCCGCCCTGGCGCACGGCAATTCTCTCACGCAGGGCCGAGCGGCATGTGTCGCTCAATTCCCCTGTCTTGTCGCGCAGGCAGCTGCGCAGCTGGCTGCGGTCGCCACCGCACAGCTGGCGAATTTCCTGGCGGCACTGCCGCGGCAGGCGGTCCTGCGCGCTGGCGACGGTCACGCAGAGCAGGGCGAAGCCGCCGACAGCGAACACGGCGATGGTGCGGAACATGGACCTCTCCTTCGATCGTGGGGAAAGATCACTTGTTTCGGTAATGAAATCCAGTCGCGCAATGTCGCAAGTTGTCGCGCTGCGTCAGCGCGCTGTGTCAGAAATCCGCCGTGGCCGGGTCCGGGCCCATCCGTCCGTCGGGGTCGTCCAGATCGTCGATCCGCTTCATCTGCTCGTCGCTCAGTTCGAAATCGAGCGCGGCGAAGTTATCGCGGATGTGGCCCGGGTTGGTCGAGCGGGGGAGGACGCTGAGCCCGCACTGGATGTGCCAGCGGATCACCACGGCGGGTGCCGACTGTCCGGTTTCCTCCGCAATTGCGGCAATAGTGTCGTTGCCGAAGGCATTGCCCTGGCCGAGCGGCGACCAGCTTTGCGTCACGATGCCCATATCGTCGTGCAGTTTGCGCATGTCGCGTTGCTGGAAGCTGGGGTGCAGCTCGATCTGGTTGAGCGCAGGCACCACGCCGGTTTCGTCGACGATGCGCTTCAAATCTTCCTCGCGGAAGTTGGATACGCCGATCGACTTCGCCTTGCCCTGGTCGCGCAACTCGATCAGTGCCTTCCAGGTGTCGACGAACAAGCCCTTCTTCGGCGCGGGCCAGTGGATCAGTAGCATGTCGACATGGTCGCGGCCGAGCCGCTGGAGGCATTTGTCGGCCGCGGCGAGCGTGCGGTCGTAGCCCTGACTCTCGTTCCAGATCTTGGTCTGCAGGAAGATGTCGGACCATTCGCCGATCCCTTCGCCGACTTCCTTCTCGTTGCGGTAGATCGCGGCGGTATCGATCAGCCAGTATCCCGCGTCGAGCGCGGTCGAGACGGCATCCGCCGCGTCTTCGGGGGCGATCTCCCACGTCCCGAAGCCGAGCTGCGGGATCTGGCGATCGTCGTTGAGGGTGAGGGTGGGCTGGGTGGTTCTGTCTGTCATGGCCCATTTACGGCTGGCAGCGCGCAGGGTTCCTGATCGATGCGGGTCGCGAGACTTTCCTACATGGCACGCGCTTGCTAGCCTCTTCGCCTTGCTACCGGGCGCGGTCGCACGCCAGATCGGAGAGAGGCGAGACCCCAGTGGAACACACCATCCCTGCAAAAGTCACACCGTCTCGGCCAACCGACCGCGCAAACCCTTCCGAACAGGAGAAATTCTCGAAAGGTCTCGGGTTCGAAAGCCACGCCTCGTGTAACACTGCCTTTGCTGCCCGGCACCGCGCTTGCCCTGCGGCGAGCGAAAGCCTAGGGCCGCGCGGTTTGTCCGCAAACGGAAAGATGATCCATGGCTAACGTTACCGTGATCGGCGCGCAGTGGGGCGACGAGGGCAAGGGCAAGATTGTCGACTGGCTCGCCAGCCGCGCCGATGCCGTCGTCCGCTTCCAGGGCGGGCACAATGCCGGGCACACGCTGGTGGTGGATGGCAACGTCTACAAGCTCAGCCTGCTCCCCTCGGGCATCGTCACCGGCACGCTCAGCATCATCGGCAACGGCGTGGTGCTCGACCCGTGGCATCTCAAAGCCGAGATCGAGAAGCTCGAAGGCCAGGGCGTCTCGATCACCGACGACAATTTCGCCATCGCCGACAATTGCCCATTGATCCTGCCGATCCACCGCGACCTCGACGGGCTGCGCGAAACCGCGGCGGGCAGCGGCAAGATCGGCACCACCGGGCGCGGGATCGGCCCGGCTTACGAGGACAAGGTTGGTCGCCGCGCGATCCGGGTGTGCGACCTCGCGCATCTCGACAGTCTGGAGCCGCAATTGGACCGCCTCTGCGCGCATCATGATGCGCTGCGTGCCGGTTTCGACCAGCCGCCGGTGGATCGCGAAGCCTTGCTCGCCGAATTGCGCGAGATTGCGCCTTTCGTCCTGCAATTCGCGCAGCCGGTGTGGAAGCGGCTGAAGAAGGTGCGCAAGGCGGGCGCGCGCATCCTGTTCGAAGGCGCGCAGGGCGTGCTGCTCGACATCGATCACGGGACCTACCCCTTCGTC
>JBGSPZ010000144.1:0-2418 GCA_041738375.1 Parerythrobacter sp.
AGCCGAGCGGCGGGCCCGACAGCGGCACGCCTGCCTCCGCCTTGGGCCAGGCAGGCTTGACGTTCGGTGGGGCAGGCTTGGGGAACGGCGCCTTGTAGCGCCAGCCTCCCGGGCAATCGACCGAGCCGAGCAAGGCCTGCAGAATGTGGATTGCGCGGCAGGTGTGGAACCCGTTCGAATGCGCAGAAATCCCGCGCATTGCGTGGAAGCTGACCGGGCGGCCGATGAAGCTGTCGTGATGACGGCCCCAGGCATCGATCCAGGGCTCGTCGATCACCAGTTCCTTCTCGAACGCGACCTCGGCCAGTTCGGCGGCGATCCGCCGGGTCACGTTCGCCGGCACTCCGGTCTTTTCGGCCACCGCCTCGGGCGAGAATTCCGCGCTCAGATAGCGTTCGGCGAGCAGTTGGAACGAGGGGACGACGGTGCGACCCTCCACCACGCGTTCACCGGCGAAGGCGGGCTTGATATGAACGGCATTGGCGCGGATCGCCTTGCCCTGTTCGAGGCACCATGCCAGCGGCTGACCGTCCTCGGCGCGCAGGAACAGCCCATCGTCCGCCGCGCCCGGCTCGCGGATCACCAGCCAAGGCGCGTTCGAATAGCGCGCGAGCGAGGCCCAATCGAGTGCCTCCGCGCGCAGGAGCTCGTGGATCAGAGCGAAGACAAATAGCCCGTCGGTGCCCGGCCTTATGCCGATCCATTCGTCGGCAATCGCGCTGTAACCGGTGCGCACCGGGTTGACCGAGACGAATTTGGTCCCCGGCCGTGTCTTGAGGTTGCCGAGGCCGAGCTTGATCGGATTGGAATCGTGGTCGTCCGCCACCCCGAACATCACGTGGTAAAGCGTGCGCTCCCAGTCCGGCTCGCCGAATTCCCAGAATGCACCACCCAGCGTGTAAAGTCCGCCGGCCGCCATATTGACCGAGCAGAACCCCCCGTGCGCGGCGAAGTTGTGGGTACCGAACTGGGTCGCCCACCAGCCGGTGAGCGATTGCGACTGGTCGCGCCCGGTAAAGAAGGCGAGCTTGGCCGGGTCCTTCCGGCGCACTTCGCCGAGCCATTCGGTCGCCAGTTCGAGCGCCTCGTCCCACTCAATCTCGCGGAACTCGCCGGACCCGCGCTCGCCCGTTCGGAGCAGCGGCTTGGTCAGCTTGGCCGGAGAATACTGGTGCATGATCCCGGCGCTGCCCTTGGCGCACAGCACGCCCTTGTTGACCGGGTGGTCGGGATTGCCCTCGATATAGCGGATCTTGCCGTTCTTGAGGTGCACCTTGATGCCGCAGCGGCAGGCGCACATGTAGCAGGTGCTGGTCTTGACCTCGTCCGAAACCTCGGGCGACAGGCCGACCTCTTCACTTACGGTCTCGAACGGATTCAGCCCCATCTCTCTCCGCCTGTCAGCGATATCGCAGTTATCGCACTGTTCTGGCACCGGGTTCTAGCCCAAGGCAATGCGGTATGTCCACCGTTGGACTTAACGGCAGAGGATAGGGTAATCGCGGGGCTTCGCTCGCTGCTCTTCAGTGTACTTCGCCGAAGATTTCCGCCCGCAGCCAGTCGACCGAGCCGGCTTCGCTGTCGAGCACAGCCTTGCCCAACGAACGGTTGTGCAGGCTCTCCGATCCCAGCGCCGCCCGCCATGCGTGCAGCCGCCGGGTGTAGAGGTGGAGGTCGTATTCCGCGCTGATCCCGATGGCGCCGTGGACCGCATGCGCGATGTTGGCGATGAGAGGTGCTGAGGCAGACGCCACCGACTTGGCCAGCGCCGCGCGCAGGCTGTCCGGCGGACCCGCACTGTCGCCGGCCAGTTCAACCATCAGCCGCACTGCCACGCAATGCTCTGCCATCACCGCAAGGTTCTGCTGCACCGCCTGCTGGCGTCCGATCGGCCTGCCGAACTGGACGCGTTCGTTGGCGTAGGCGGTGGTCACTTCCAGCAGTCGGTCGCCCGCACCCGCCATCATCGCAATCAGCATGGCCAGCTCGGCATTGGCGGCTTGGCCTTGGTCGTAACCCGCCCGCTCGACCATCGCCTGCCCGATCTCCAGAGGCGCGGCATGCCGCCCCAGCGCAGCGAACAGCGCGATGGCGGTCGAAAAGGGCAGTCCGGCCCCTCCCGCAGCTTCCGGTGCCAGTATGTCGAGAAACCCGGAGGCTTCGACTTCGGCCAGCTCGGCCTGCCATTCACCCCCGGCCTCGATTTCGCGCACCCGCGCGGGCGGGAAGAGCTTGCCGAGCATCCGTTCGAACGGTTCGAGGAGTTCGTTTGCTTCCATCACCGCAGCCCCATCCCGCGCGCGATGATGCCGCGCAGGATTTCGCGCGTGCCGCCGCGCAGCGAGAAGCTCGGCGCGACCAAAGTGACTTATTCATGTGTCCGGCGCTGTTCGCCGGACACCGGCTCCTCGGGATGCG
>JBGSPZ010000164.1:0-1686 GCA_041738375.1 Parerythrobacter sp.
ATGGCGCGGTGGAGGATCTGCTCGCCTGGCAGCGCGGCTGGCGCGCCTCCACTTCGCACGACCTCGGCTGGCACATGGCGTGGCTGGGCGACATCGTGCGCGCGATGGGCAAGCTCGGCCCATCTTTTCTAATGGACGAAAACCCGCGCCTGCGCGGCCCCTTCGCTTTTCTCGAGGCGAGAACATGACCGCCAAGACCAAACCCGCCCCGAAGAAAACCAGGGCTCCTGCGAAAAAGCCTTCGACGAAGCCCGCCAAGGCACCGGCGGCAAAGGCGGTCGCCGCGCCATCCGTGCCCGAAGTTGCGATAGTCGGCGGCGGCCTCGGCGGGATGACGACCGCGCTCAAGCTGCTGCAGGCGGGCTTCCGGGTCACTCTGTTCGAACGCCAACAGCGGCTGGGTGGCAACACCTCGTCGGAGCAGGTGAACGGCGTCGAGCACGATGTCTATCCGCACATGTTCTGCGACTGGTACGCCAATTTCTGGACGCTGTTCGAGCAGGACCTCGGCCTCAGCCGCGAGGATCATTTCGTCGCCCACTCGGGAAGTATGCTGCGCGAGCCGGGTTCGGACGGTTACGTCTCGATGCTCAACCCGACTTCGATCGAAGCGCTGCTGGTGAACCTCAAATCGGGCGCGATGTCGCCGGCCGAGCTGCTGCTGTTGGGATATTCCGGCGTCGACCTCGCCTCGCAGCAATTCGATCGCGACGGGCTCAACCAGCTGGGCAAGCTCGACGTCAACGGCTTCCTCTATTCGCGCGGCTATGCGACCGAAGCGGTGGCGGCGATGCAGAACTACCTGCTCACGCTGGTGTGGTCGATCGACAGCGACGTCACCTCCGCGCGCACTTACGGCAATTTTCTCCAGCACAGCCTGCGCTTCCCCGATCATTCGCCGTTCGACTGGCTGCTGAGGAACAGCCTCAACGACGGGCTGATCGTCCCTTTCCGCGCGAAACTGGAGGCGCTCGGCTGCACCATCCGCACCGGCTGCGCGGTGCAATCGGTGCGGCTCGACAGCGATCATCGCCCGGTCATGCGGTGGCAGACAAAGGGTGCGAAGCGGACGCAAACCAAGACCTTCGACCATGGGGTGCTGGCGGTCCCGCATGAGGCGATGGCGGACCTCGTCATGTGCCGCACATCCGGCATTGGCGGCACAAGGATTGTCGATGCGGAGCCGAGCCTCGCCAATCTGCGCCGCCTGACAAGTGCGGCGATCCCGGTGCTCGATCTGTATCTCACAGTGAAGCTGGATGGTTTCCCGGCCGACAATATCGGGCTGGCGGGTTCCAACTACGGCCTCACCGCGCTCGACATCTCGCAATTGTGGCCGGCCGAACTGTTCGGCGGCAAGACCGCGCTGGTCGTCGCCGCGTCGGATGGCGCAGCGATCCCGTCGGAGGACCCCGAGCAGGCTGCGATGCTGATGCTGGCTGAATTCGCGCGATACTATCAGCAGTTCGAAGGCATTGCGCGCTGGGGCGATCCCGACTGCATCGTCGACTGGGACAAGACCCACATCCGGCTGAACAGCGGTTACAAGCTGTTCCTCGACGATACCGGCAGCTGGGCCTTCCGACCCATGGCGGCCTATCCCGAGACATTGCCGCGCCTCGCCTTCGGCGGCGACCTGTGCCGCACCGATGTCGAGATGGCGACGATGGAAGGCGCGGTGCAGAG
>JBGSPZ010000370.1:0-4573 GCA_041738375.1 Parerythrobacter sp.
GGCCTGCTGGTGCTCGGCCTGCTGGTCGGGCTCGGCCCCTATCCGGTGGCAATGATCGGTGTGCCGGGGGCTGAGCTCACCAACTCCATGCCGCCAACGCTGGCGCTGTTCGCGCTCGGCGTGACGCAGGCGGGGTTGGTGCTCGGGCTCGAGGGAGCCGGTCGCAAGATGCTCGAGAACCTGCGCATCTGGACCGCGACCGTGCTGCTCAACGGGATGATCATGAGCGTCTACCTGTGGCACCTTACCGCCTTCGTGCTGGTGATGGTTGCCGCTTGGCTTGCCGGAGGGATCGGCCTGCGGGTCGATCCGGGCAGTACTGAATGGTGGCTGGCCCGCCCGGTGTGGTTCGCGCTCTACATCGCGGTGCTGCTGCCGCTGGTGGCGATCTTCAGCCGGTGGGAACGCGGCTTCGGCCCGGCCCGCGACGGTCGCCCTGTGCCGCACTGGCGGCTGGTGCTGGGCTTGCTGATGATCTGCACCGGCCTCGCCATGACCGCCGCAATCAGCATCGCCAGTCCCGAAGGGGTGACGGGTGTCCGGTTGTGGGTGGTGGCGTTGCCCTTCGTGGGCGCAGCGCTGGTGGGGTTCGGGCCGGTGTATCGATCCTCGCTCAAGAGGGGATAGCTACTCCGCCGCCTCCCGCATTCCCTCCCCAAACCGCCATTCCGGCACCTGAGCCATGGCGCGCAGGCGGGAGCTTTCTTCGTGGATGTATTCCCGCGTCATCGGGATGGCGTTGCGGTCCTTCACATATTGCACCTGCCAGTTGACCATCGTGCCGTTGCGGAAGCTTTGCTCGGCGCCGGCGAGGTAGAACAGCCACATGCGGTAGAAGGTCTCGTCATACATCGCGGTGATCTCGTCGCGGTGCATCACGGTGCGGTTGTACCATTCCTGCAGCGTCCAGCTGTAGTGGAAGCGCATCGCCTCGACATCCATCACCTGCCAGCGGTACTTCTCGCTGTTGGTGACGAGTTCGCTCAGCGCAGGGATATAGCCGCCGGGGAAAATGTATTTGCGGGTCCAGGCATCGGTGAAGCCCGGCGCGCCCGAGCGGCCGCAGCAGTGGCTGATCATCACCCCGTCCGTCTTGAGCAGCCGGTTGGTGTGCTCGAAGAATTGCGGATAATGGATCGTGCCGACATGCTCGAGCAGCCCGACGCTCGAGATGCGGTCGAATTCGCCTTCCACGTCGCGATAATCCATCAGCGCGAACTTGACCTTGTCGTCCACGCCGAGCGCCTTTGCCCGTTCCTTGCAGAAGGCGATCTGGTCGGGCGCGAGCGCGACGCCCAGCACTTCGCAATCGTACATCTGGTGCAGGTAGAGCGCGAATCCGCCCCAGCCGCAGCCGATGTCGAGCACCTTCATCCGCTTGCCGCCGTTATCCTCCGGCCGCTTGAGATACATCTTGGCCGCAAGATGCGCCTTCTTGTCCATCTGCGCCTTTTCGAGCGAGGTGGAGGTCGGTTCCTCGCGGTAATAGGCCATGGTGTACTGGCGGTCCTCGTCGAGGAAGCGCTCGTAGAGCTCGCGGGTGAGGTTGTAGGTATGTTCGGCATTCTTGCGTGCCGAACCGCGCAGATTGACCCCGTCGAGTTTCGCCAGCAGCTTCTGCGCGCCCTTGCGCAGCGGACCCTTGGGCTTGAGCGAAGCGCCGCCCATGCGCTTGGCATTCATCGTCACCAGCAGGATCATGTCGCGGATATCGTGCGGTTCCTCGACCACCAGCCAGCCCCACATGAAGGCTTCGCCTGCGCCCATCTGCGGATAGCGCACGATGTGGTTGGCGGCTTTCCTGTGGGTCAGCCGGATACTGATCGGACCGGGCCTGCCGCCGACTTCGGGCGGATATTCGCCCCCCGGTCCGTAGCTGTATTCCTTCCCGTCATGGTCGGTCAGGATCAACTGGCCGAGCTTGATGGCCTTGGTCAGGAATTTGTCGAGCAGCCACATAGGCGTTGCATCCCCCGAATGTCATGCTTGGTTGTCCCGCTGACAGAGTGCGGGCGGCGCGCTATGCTGTCAATGCAGGATAGGAGGCAGGCCGTGGCGGAAGCGAAGACGACGATTACCGAACTCGACCCGGCGGAGTTCATCGCCGGCGTGGAGCCCGAGGCGAAGCGTGAGGATGCGAGGGTGCTCGACGCGCTGTTTCGCAAGGTGACGGGAGAGGAACCGAAGATGTGGGGGCCGACGATGATCGGCTATGGCGAAATCCACACCACCTACGAAAGCGGCCGGAAGGTGCACTTTTTGCGAACCGGCTTCAGCCCGCGCAGGGCGAAGCATTCGATCTATCTGATGGGTGGCTACAGCGATGCCGAGACGGGGGCGATCCACGCCGAAACGCGCAAGCGGCTGGGCAAGCATTCGGTCGGCAAGAGCTGCCTCTACATCAACAAGCTGGCCGATGTGGATATGGGCGTGCTGGAAGAGATGATCCGCGCCGACTGGGCGGAGATGAAGGTGCGGTATCCCGAGGACTGAAGGGTCAGCGGCCGGGACTCGAACCCGACACCTCGCGAGCTGCGAGGACCACTAGCGTAGTGCGTCTACCAATTCCGCCACGCTGACTCACATCCCGGCATACCACTGATAGCCGGAACGATCTTCCCAGTATCCGCCCTTGCACTCGCCGATGTTTTCGAGCGTGTCGACGACTTCGATCCCGGTCAGATACTTGGCATGCTTGTAACCCAGCTGCCGTTCGATCCGCATCCGCAGCGGCGCGCCGTTCTTCTCGGGCAGCGGCTCACCGTTGAGGCTGTGCGCGACGATGGTCTGCGGGTGGCGGGCATCGACCATGTCGACGCTCTCGTAATAGCGTCCGCCGTTGTAGGTGTCTGCGCAGCGGAAGACGACGAATTTCGCGTCCTCCTTGACCCCGGCGGCATCGAGGATCGCCGACAGCTGCGGCCCGGTCCACTCGCCGATCGCGCTCCAGCCCTCGACGCAGTCGTGGCGCGTGATCTGGGCGCGCTGTGGCATCGCGCGCAATTCCGCCAGCGACCAGGAGCGCGGAGTCTGCACCAGTCCATCGATCGCCAGCCGCCAGTTTGCGAAGCGTTCAGCGAGGTGCTTCTGGTACGGCGCCGCGCCCGGCATCGTGCTGCCATTGGCGCGGAATATGGGCGACATGTCGGAGGCAGGGAATTCGCGCGCCAGTGTGTTGCGGTCCGTGATCAGACGCTGCGCGCGAAACGTCAGCTTCTCTGCCGAGTGCAGGACTTTGCGGAACCCTTCCGAGCGGCCGAGCTCATCGCAGCCGGTCAGCAGTACAGTGCCTGCCGCAGCTGCCGTCGTCGTGAGCATGTTTCGACGCGAAATGATGCGGCTCATGGTGCGGTCTCCGACGGCGTTACGGGTACGGGCGTGCGTTCGACGGGCAGGCGAAATTTCCCGGTGATCATCGAGCGGATCTCGTTGAACGGGCCGGCGAGCAGCACCATCAGCAAATGCACCACGATGAATCCGACGAACAGCATCGCTGCAACGAAGTGCAGCGTACGCGCCGACTGCCTGCCCGCGAAGAGGTCCAGTAGCCACGGCCACGCCGCGTTCATTCCGGGTGACATCGTCAGGCCGGTCAATATGACCAGCGGAATCAGCAGCAGCAATACGCCGACGTAGGCCAGCTTCTGCAGGATGTTGTAGCGCAGCGCGGCTTCGCCAGCGGGGAATCGCAGGCGCGCATGTTCCTTGATGTCATGCCAGATGTGCGACGGTGCAAGCTCTGCCCGTCGCGGCGCGAGGTCGCGTCGTAGATGGCCGTTGACCAGGCTCCAGACCAGGTACGCGCTCGCCGAGATGCCCAGCACCCATGCGAAGAACAGGTGCCAGCGGCGCGCCAGTGCAAGGTTGTACATCGAAGGAATCGTTGCCCAGGACGGAAAGGCCTTGGTTTGCTGGACGCCGTCCGCGTCCGTCCAGCGCCCCAGCACACCCGTGGTTTCGATTCGCAATGCGCCGATCTCCATGAAGCCCGTGGTCTGCGTGCTGCTGATACGAAACACAGACCCATCGGTGTTCGCGCCGTACTGCCCCCAGTACAGGCGTGGATGTGCGTTGAATATCGACAAACCGCTCATCAACAGAACCAGAATGGTGACTGCGTTGAGCCAGTGCCAGAGCCGGGTCGAAACGCGATGCCGAAGGACGAGCGGACCGCGGGTGGGCGTTGCGGTGGGTCCCGGCGGTGGGGAGTGCTGGAGTGGTTCTGCCGCAGCGGAATTGTTCATCGTATTGCGATCCAGTAGTTCGAGGTCAGTGTTGGTGAGATTGCAGGGCGCCGGGAAATCCGGATCGGCGCAAACCGCCGTCGGCCACCCATGCCTCAGTCGACTGCCGGGCGCGGCGAATCAACTCCGCGCCGTTCGAATAGTCATACGCGGACTGCGCCAGCGGGCACAGCGGGGGCACTATGTGAATCTGCGCGTCATCGGCGAAGCGATCGTAGTCCTGTCGCAATTGCCGTGAACCGAGCAGTGTGATGGCGTGCATGGCGCGGCCGAGTGCGTGCTTCGACGGCGCCGCGCCTGCGCAGGAAAAGCCGCAGGGCAGCACGCAC
>JBGSPZ010000184.1:0-2659 GCA_041738375.1 Parerythrobacter sp.
GGCGCTGTTCCGCCGTCGGGTGATGCAGTCCGGCCCGCGCGGCGCAAGGAGCGGCAAGCGTCCCTTTTGGCGCAAGCGTGTGGCCGATCCCACCGCCTGAAGATCGGTCGCAAATCGCAACCCACTATTGACATTGCGGTAAGTAAGGGCAGGATGCTGTCCGTCGACTCCCCGGCCGAAGCGGGAGCGGCAGAGGAGAGAACGAATGGCCACGATTGCCCCAGAGCGCCCTGTATGCCGCAGCGAACCGAGTGCACATGAAGCACTCAAGAAGCATTTCGCCGAGCATCCCGAGCAGCGTCTCGTCCACACCCACAAATGGGACGTCAGCCGCAGCGACATCTATGCGGACAACACGTGGCATCCGATCTTCCGCGAGATGCGCGAAGCGGGGCCGCTACACTACATTCCCGAGAGCCCCTTCGGCCCCTATTGGGCGGTGGTCGGGCACAAGGCGATCCAGCATATCGAAGCCTTGCCCGAGACGTTCTCTTCCAGCTGGGAACATGGCGGGATCACCATCCTCAACCGATTGTCCGAGGAAGAAATTGCAAGCAGCGGGTTCGACCGGCGCGAGCTGCCGATGTTCATCGCGATGGACCGCCCGCAGCATACCGGGCAGCGCCGCACCGTCGCGCCCAAATTCACCCCCAGCGGCATGGCCGAGATGGAAGGCGAGATCCGCCAGCGCACCGGCGAATTGCTCGATTCGCTGCCGCGCGGCAAGGTGTTCGACTGGGTCGACACGGTCTCGATCGAGCTCACCACCGGGATGCTGGCGCTGCTGTTCGGGTTCCCGTGGGAAGACCGCCGCCTGCTGACCTTCTGGTCCGACTGGTCGGGCGATACCGAACTCGCCACGGTGCGTGAACTCGACGAGATGCGCTGGGGCTTCCTCCACGAGATGGGGGCCTATTTCCAGTCGCTGTGGATCGAACGGACCCACGACAAGGAGCCAGGCGACGATCTCATCTCGATGATGCTCCATTCCGAAGCGATGAACCAGATGCGGCCCGAGGAATTCATGGGCAATCTGGTGCTGCTGATCGTCGGCGGGAATGACACCACCCGCAATTCGATGAGCGGGATCATCTACCAGCTCGACAAGAACCCCGACCAGCGCAAGCTGTTCGAACAGCAGCCCGAACTGATTCCTAATGCAGTGCAGGAAATCCTCCGCATGCAGACTCCGCTGGCACACATGCGCCGCACCTGCACCGAGGATACCGAGGTGTTCGGCCAGCAGATCAAAAACGGCGACAAGGTCGTGCTGTGGTATTTGTCGGCCAATCGCGACGAGGAGGTGTTCGAAAACCCCGACAAGCTCGACATCACCCGCGAGAACGCCCGCCGCCATATCGCCTTCGGCTACGGCATCCACCGCTGCGTCGGCGCGCGGCTGGCCGAACTGCAGTTGCGCGTGCTGCTCGAAGAGCTGCACAAGCGCCGGATGCGGGTGCATGTCGCGGGCGATATCGAGCGGGTGCGGGCGAATTTCGTCCACGGCTTCCGCAAGCTCGAGGTCGAGATCACCGAATTCTGACCCTCGCCGGACTGCAACCTTTTGCGCCGCGCATCCGTATATGGGAGGATGGCCAAGACGCGCGAAAGGATCCCGGGATGAACGACCGACTGACCCACAACCGCCGCACCCTGCTCGGCTGGCTGGGGGCAGGTGCCGCCGCATCCGCTCTCGCCGCTTGCGGCAGCTCGCCCGCCGAAGCCAAAAGCTGGCCCGTCACCCGCAGCAACGCCGAGTGGAAAAAGCGGCTGACGAGCAACCAGTACTGGATCCTGCGCCAAGCGGGGACCGAGCGCCCCTACAGCTCGCCGCTCGACAAGGAGAAGCGCAAGGGCACCTTCGTCTGCGCGGGCTGTTCGAACCGGCTCTATGCGTCCGATACCAAGTTCGACAGCGGCACCGGCTGGCCGAGTTTCTGGAAGCCGCTGCCCGGCGCGATCGCGACCGACACCGACCACAAGCTCGGCTATCCGCGCACCGAAGTGCTGTGCGCCGATTGTGGCGGACATCTCGGCCATGTGTTCAACGACGGCCCGCGCCCGACCGGCAAGCGCTATTGCATGAACGGCGGAGCGATGAAGTTCATTCCGGCGTAGCGCCGGGTTCTTTCCGGACTATCCAGATATGGAATTCCTCCGGGCCGTCGAACGCGACGGGTTCGAGCCAGTCCGGCGTGTTCCCGGCGATAAGACGGGCCATCAGGCCGTCGGGGTTGGCCGATGCATACAGGCGCGGCTCGACCAGGTCGCTACACATGACGATATAGTCACCGCCGTGGCGCTCGACGATCTTCCGTGCCGCATCCGGATCGCCGGTAAAGGCTGCGATGACATCGTGCATCGCAGTTTCCGCGCGGTGGTGGCCGGTCGCAACCACCGCATGACGGCTTTTCACCAGGATCGCGGGGCCGATGTCGAGCGGTGCGAAGAGGGTTGCCGGAGCGAGCGTGTCGAGTTTCGCCGCCTGATCGCGGATCGCGCAGCCCGATTCCTCGACATGGGTCACTTGCGCTTCGTCTTCCAGCGGCATCAGTTTGCGCTGGAGAAACAGCGGCGTCGAAGGGGCGAGCAGCAGCACGATGAGCGCAACCGCGCCGGCCTTGGCACCGGCTCCCTGCGCCTGGCGCAAGCGCGCCAG
>JBGSPZ010000253.1:0-2432 GCA_041738375.1 Parerythrobacter sp.
ACGCCGCGCAGATGCCGCGTCCGATGCCTCTCGCGCCGCCGGTGACGACGCATCGCTTGCTCTGAAGTCTCGCCGTCTGCCCAGCCTAGAGGCGGCGCGGGCGCGGCGCAATCGCGTCAGCCGCCGATCCGCTCCGACAGCTTGGCGATGGCGCGCGCTATCCACACCTCGTCGAGCTTCTCGTAACGGGTATGGAGCGGCTCGCCCTGGGCGACGGTAAACGCACTGCGTTCGGTCGGGCCGATGGCAGCGACCACGCGGCCCCGGTCGAGCGCCACCGCGAGCTGTGCCACGCGCATGCCATGAACCTTGATGACAAAGCGCTTGGTGTTGCCCTCGCCGCCTTCCTCGTTGATCTCGACATCGGCACGGTCGGTGACCGCACCCTTCACCAGTTCGACGATCCGCACCAGCTTGGGTGCCTCGTCACGCGCCCAGCGCATACGCTCGAAATTCTCCGCATCGACCTTGCGCGACAACTGGTCGAGCGCGTCGCGCAGGGGCTCGCGGCTTTGCTCGTCGGCGGGTTCGGTTGGAGTGGAGACGGGACCGTCGGCCATAGCTCTAGGCCGCGTTATCGATGCCGAGATCGGCAAGCTTGCGGTAGAGCGTCGAGCGCCCGATCCCGAGCCGGCGGGCGACTTCGGTCATGCGGCCGCGATAATGCCCGATGGCGAGGCGGATGACATCGGCCTCGATCTCCTCCAGCGGACGCAAATTGCCGTCCGCCGAGTAGAGCATGACGCCCACCCCTTCCTGCATCGGATTGCGCGCTTCGTCGGAGATCTCGCCGAGCAGTTCGCTCAGTTGTGGGAAGCTGTCGGCATTCAGCGTCTCGCTCTCGCAATAGACCGCCGCGCGGAACAATACTGCTTGCAGCTGACGGACATTGCCCGGCCAGTCGAAGGCGTTGAACAGGGCGAGCGCGCTGTCGCTGATCGACAGCGCCCGCAGGCCCGGCTGTGCACCGATCCGGCTGAGGAAATAGCGTGACAGCGACGGGATATCGCCCGTCCGCTCGCGCAGCGGCGGCATGGTGATCTTGGTGTTCGAAATCACGTCGAGCAGATCGGGATGGAAGTAGCCCTGGTCGTTAAGGTCGGCCAACGGCAGGTTGCTGGCGCACAGCAGCCGGACATCGATCTTGAACCCGTGCTTGGCACCGACCGGACGGACGATGCCGGTGGACATGGTTTCGGCCAGCTTGGCCTGCAGGTCGAGGCTCAGCCGGTCGATCTCGTCCAGCACCAGCGTGCCGGTGTCGCAATGCTGCAACGCCCCCGCCTGGCGATCGAAGGCTCCGGGAAAAGCGTTCTGCTCGTGCCCGAACAGCACCGATTCGATCGAATTGGCGGGGATGCCGCGCACATTGATCATCCGGAACGGGGCCTTCACCCGCGGACTGGAGGCGTGCATTGCGCGCAGCAGCATTTCCTTGCCGGTGCCGCTTTCGCCTTCGATCAGCACATTGCCATGATTGCGTGCGGCCTTGGCAGCCTTGGCCAGCGCGGCACGGAAGTTGGGCGCGGTGCCGATCATCGATTCGAAATCGAGCACCGGAGAGAGCTTTTCGGTCAGCGGCTGGAGCTCGTCGCGCGGGGCCTCGTGCTTGGTCGCACTGCGCAGCGCCTGCATCAGCCGGTCGGGTGCGACGGGCTTGATCAGATAGTCGGTCGCGCCCGAACGCATCGCCTGCACCGCAAGCAGCGGCGAGGCGCTGGCGGTGAGCACGAGGATCGGCAGCGCCGGCCGGCGCTCCTTCAGTTCCTCGATCAGTGCGCAGGCGTTCTCGCCCGGGACCCACTGGTCGAGGATGATGGCCGACAGCTGCATGCCCTGACGGGTGCCGAGCGTGGCGATCGCGGTTTCCGCATCGGACACCACCAGCGTGCGCCAACCCTCGCGCGCGGCAAGCGCGGAGATGAGCCGGCTCTGCGCCGGTTCGTCGTCGATCAGCATCAGCAGGCGCGATTCGGTCTCTGCCATAATCCCCCAACGGCCCGGATCGCCGTCCCAAGGTGAAACAAGCGTCCCGTTTAGGGGCAACGGGTAAAGGCCGGATTAAGGCTGCGCGCATCGATCCATGGCACTTGAAGCGCGAGGGCGAGCGCGATAGAGCCTCGCACCGAAACCAATCACATTGCGGGGAATACGATTCATGGCTGCAAATGACATGAAAGCGGCGGAAAAGACCTACAGCAGTTTCATCGGCACGCTCAAATGGTCGGTGCCGGTGATCCTGCTGATTACCGCCGTCGTCGTCGTGCTGATCTCGAGCTGACCGCGCCAGCGCGTTGCGGATAGCCGTCCTCAAGGAGCGGGCAGCGGGCGAGACCCGCGTGGCCGCCACGCCCGAAACGGTGAAGAAATTCATCGCGCTGGGTGCCAGTGTCGCGGTCGAGCAGGGGGCGGGCGTGGCAGCCGCGCTGTCC